>JBATDO010000467.1:0-1691 GCA_049663505.1 Sphingorhabdus sp. | reverse complement strand
CCCGTGTGCCGAATCATCTGCTTATTCAATCTATGCTGCAATAGCGAAGCAGCCCCGAAAGGTAAACAGCGTGTTAACAGTTATTTTCGGAAAATGAGGAGGTTATCGGCACCTGCCCCAAAATAGGACGGCGCGGGATATGCATGTTAAATCCAGCTATCGGACCTTTAAAATTTTGGCAGTTGCACCTTGAGCACTATAAAGATGTACATGATCACACCGGCAAAAAGAGCCGCGGCAATGAGTGTTTGCCCCTCGTTCCCCAAATAATTGGTTACCGCGCATCCGATGCACGATGGAAAATACTGCCACAACTCATCGCGAGGCTCTTCTTCGGTTGACCTTTGCAACAACAGCGTTGCCAGTCCGGCAAACGCAAATACAGTCATCCAGTCCCAAATTGTTTCCATGCGAATATTCTTTCAAGTGCGCCGATCCAGCCACCATTTTTGATGGCTCTCGGTTCGAACACGTTACGGCAGTTAGTCAAATTTGCAATGTGCAGTTTTCGAGCAAGAAATCGCAGATATGGCAAAATGCAGCAGATGTCACTGCTTCGATTAAACCGCATCGGGGTAAATATGTAGCCTTAAGATAATCAATTATCTTGGTCGAACTGGATTTCAGTTGCTTAAAAACCGGACCGTTGCCTTGTATGTTAATCGCATTTTCTTGCAGAAGATTTTTTAATAGCATTTAGCGTCAGGACGATTTTATTTTACGGCTACCAAATGGCGACAAGGCTCCTGTCAAACGACACCCCTTCGGCACAAGAGGTGCAGTGTTCAGGTATCGCCAGGCGAATAATTGAAGTTAGCGAATGTCCGTTACAACGAAATGGCACTCAAATCATAACCTCTAACGTCTAACCAAACCCTTCATTTTTTGGCGATAACTTAACGAACCGCGAAGCCGGTGTTTCATTTTGGCACAAACCCAGCTTTATGAACATTTTACAATTGGTTAACGATCCCAGCTGCACAAAATCCGGCATTTGCTCCTTGCCAGTCGTTGCTTGGTCGACTTAATCCGCTGTTAACGACTATCCGGCTGGGCGTTGGCTTAGACATTTCAGATTGTCGGTAACTTGATCGACAAACTTTTCTGGTGGGTTGAAGAATAGACTTGGACTGCAACGGTTTTAACAAAGGTGCTAGTATGAAAAAGAGTTTTATCCCGTTAATAGCGATCGCGACTATTTATGCAGTACCAGCGTCGGCAACCACCATCATCGATTTGCCGCCTAACATGGTCAACGGCAATTGCGTGTTCAACACAAATTGTGGACCAACCATTAAGGGTGCAGGCACGAGCACCTTTGCGGCACAATTGTTCACTCTCACTGCTCTTACAAGCATTACCAATGGAACGTTTACCGTTTACAGCAACCCGAACGCTCAACCTTCAGCCCTCAACTGGATGTTTCTTGCAGCAGACGGCGCGGGAAGTCTGCCGGGTACGCTCCTTGCATCAGGGACCAGTTCAATTACCACGCGCACCAACATTGGTGCGCAATTTGGATATGAATTGATCCGGACCGGGTTTGACCTTTCAGGCGTCAATCTCGGGGCTGGCAATTATTATTTCGGATTGCAGGCAGTATCGAACGCGTTTCCAATCTACTTGGCCTACGCCAACGGGACGGGTGCTGCCCAAACCAACAATGGCGGCGCTTCATGGTCAGCAAATTA
>JBATDO010000466.1:0-19526 GCA_049663505.1 Sphingorhabdus sp. | reverse complement strand
TGTTGATTATAGCCAGATTTTCGGAGAGCGATTTACCAAAACCGATGCCTGGATCGATGAGGATCTTCTGCCGCTCTATACCTGCAAGTTCGACTTCACTAACGCGTGCTTCGAGCCAGTCAAATATTTCGGTCACGACATCACCATATGCTCCCCCCTTGTGAGGGTCGCTTGACTGGCTGGGAGCATGCATCAATACAACCGGCACTCCGGCGGCTTTTGCCACTTCAAGCGCACGATCATCATAGAGCAAAGCAGAAATATCGTTTATCAGGCCCGCACCTGCTTCAACAGCAGCCTTCATCACAGCGGCCTTGCGGGTGTCGACAGACACGGCAGTGCCCGCATTGGCCAGCCGTTCAATCAGAGGCACGACACGGCTGATCTCTTCACCTTCCCAGACCAACTCGGCTCCAGGGCGCGTGGACTCGCCACCGACATCGATTATCGCTGCTCCTGCACTCGACATCGTGATTGCAGCCGAGGTTGCCGTGTCCAGATCGGAAAATTTTCCGCTGTCAGAAAAACTATCAGGCGTGGCATTCAATATGGCCATGACCTGCGGTTGGTCCAGCCTTATCGTTCGCTGTCCCAGTTGCAGTGGCGCGCGCAGGCTGGTCATTCGGCCAAAAAGTTCGACACAACGCTCGTGTTTTTCAACGGGAAGCGATGCGGTAAAGCCTTCCCATTCTCGCAAATCCACCAATTTCCGAGTTGTTCCAGCGCCAGTTTTGTCGATCACCTCGATTTGTGTGGCCCACAGCATGGTACCGGCCAACCTGGCGCTGGCCCCATCATGCTGCTGCGGACTGTCGATGAAACCAGTGGGCCGAAGGTATATACGTGTCATGGTTCAGTCGCGAGCAAATAGGTCTGCCGCAGATCGTCGATAGCCTTCATCGTGCCATTTTCGGAAATGTAGTACCAATATGTCCATCCATTACAACTCGGCGCGTCCTGAACCATTGACCCGACTTTGTGGATCGATCCGGTGATTACTCCACATGCAACAGATCCATCCGCACGGACCTGCGCTTCGAAATTGCGTTTACGATCATAAAGCTTGGCTCCAGGAACCAGATACCCGGCCTCGACCAACTGCCCGAATGCCACCCTCGGTGCGGCCTTGGGCGACTGCATCGTCTTCAAAGCACTTTCGTCAAGCGGAAGAGCTGATGCAATGCGCTCTTCGGCTACTTCGCAGTAAACGGCCTCCCGTTCGCACCCGATCCAATCTCGTCCCAATCGACGTGCCACTGCACCTGTCGTGCCCGTGCCAAAAAAGGGATCAAGCACAACATCGCCTGGGCGCGTGCAGGCAAGCAAGATGCGATACAACAGCGCCTCTGGTTTCTGGGTTGGGTGCGCTTTGGTGCCATTTCGCTTGAGGCGCTCTTGTCCGCCGCAAATGGGAATCAACCAATCAGACCGCATCTGAAGTTCGTCATTTAGCGTCTTCATAGCCCGGTAGTTGAACGTATATTTCGATTTTTCGCTTTTCGATGCCCATATCAGGGTTTCATGGGCATTGGTAAATCTGGTGCCCTTGAAATTGGGCATCGGGTTTGCTTTGCGCCATACAATGTCATTGAGAATCCAATAGCCCGCATCCTGGACCGCCGTGCCAACGCGGAAGATATTGTGATAACTACCGATAACCCACAGCGAACCATCGGGCTTTAGAATACGGCGCGCCTCCGCAAGCCAGGCACGGGTAAAGGTGTCATATGTTGCAAAGGTGTCGAACTTGTCCCAATCGTCGTTGACCGCATCCACCTTGCTATTATCGGGCCTGAGCAGATCTCCACCCAACTGAAGATTGTAAGGGGGGTCTGCAAATACCATATCAATGCACGCGTCGGGCAAGGACTTCATTGCCTCGATGCAATCCATCCGCAATATCTGGTTTAATGGTAAATTCGCTTGTGGCTTGAGCGCTGCAATTTTTGCAGGTTTGATTTTTACGACAACACCCATTTAGGTAACTCCTGAACCCTTGAACACCTGCGATGAGTCAGCAGGAGCTTTGCGTCAACCCCGTTAACCCGAAGGATTGGCCACGTTTGGGGGTTCGGATGTCATGATGTAAGCAGAACGAAACGAGTCCGGCACAAGATATAGAGTCCGTCGAATCTTGTGAGACTCAACAGGTGGTGGTGTTGCTCGAAGGACTCATGGGCAAAAAATCTGCGACCTAAACCAAAATCATTTGCGAAACAGGAGCAAAGCTTCTTCGATGCAACGGAGTGGGACCCAATCGGCGCAAAGCCTCCATGTGCGACGGAGCGCCATAACCCTTGTTCGATGTCCATCCATATCCAGGATAAATGGAATCTGCTGCTACCATGAACCGGTCCCTATACTCCTTGGCAATTATGCTGGCCGCAGAGATACAGGGCTGGCTGGCATCCCCACCGATAATTGCTTGCGACGAATAATTCCAACGGGGAAGTCGATTCCCATCTACCAAAACCAACGTCGGAACGATGGACAATGCCTGAACGGCCCGCGTCATGGCTAGCATGGTCGCTTGCAATATGTTGATGCTATCGATCTCATCTACCTCGGCAACGCCGATAGCCCAATGACAGCGAGCCTTGATTTCGACTTCGAGGATCGCCCGGCGTTTGGCTGTCAACCTCTTGCTGTCATCAAGACCTTCTATTCCTCCGTCACATAACACCACCGCGGCTGCAACAACCGGTCCTGCCAGAGGCCCCCGACCTGCTTCATCGACACCAACAATCACCTTTCAATCCTTCGCTGTGAGACGAAAGGCTGGTGCCTGCGGCCTGTGCATTGGCCATTTATCTGCCTGTATCGAAATATCCGTCGATGGAAGAATGCATGTTCGCAAACCCGGCCAGCCCTATCGCACGGGTTGCATATGATCGCGCCCATCACTCGAAGTTTCGCCAAGGCGGAAAGCGGCGGTTCTCTCCGGCGTGGTACAAGCATACTATGTTTCCACTCGGGTCACGTAGCCTTGCCTCTCGCCACAGCCAATCCTCGTCAACAGGCATTTGGTCGAATGTCATCCCCTGCATAACCAGCTCATCAACCCATGCATCGAGCGCGGAGCTCTCAAGATAGATTACCGTTTCGGGGTTCTTTTTCTCTTCGGCGTGGATTGAAAGCGTAACACCGTTCGATGCCTCGAAACGCCCGTAACCATTCGTCGGGCTATCGACGATCTGTAAAAGTCCAAGAGCTTCGTAGAACCTCTTGGCCGCCTCATAATCATGGACCCCCAGAGTAACCTGGTTGAACGATGCCCGCTGAATGGTTTCGCCGCGATGCCAAAAACCCGTTACATCCTGTTGTCCCAGCGGCCCATGCCCGGCGCCAAGCCCTGGCGCATGCAAAATGGCAGAGCGCACAAAACGCACACCATCCAAAAATGCGGTCTCCGTTCCAAATCCCTGCCCAAGTCGGCATGCAATCGCGCTCGCGAGCGTGCACCCTGTCCCATGGGTGTGGTTCGATACCAGTCGCTTGGCTTTGAATTCACAGACCAGTCCGGTCGGCGACCAGAGCTGGTCCATTATCGTGCCACCTGGAACATGCCCGCCCTTGATCAAAAGGCTGCAACCCAAGCCCAATATTGCATCCCGGCCACCAAGCGCTGCCAATTCAGGAGCATTTGGGGTGGCAACCGTCGCAATAGCCATCAATTTGGCGAACGCGTTTATTGTGTCGCTGTCGGCCAAGACTGCACCACTCGTCGCGACCATGACGGGATCAAAAACAATTGGAACATCCAGATCAGCCAAGTAGTCGGCAACCGCATTTGCCGTTTGTGCGTTGCCGATCATCCCAATTTTGACAGCATCGACGCCAAAGTCGCTCACTACCGCTTCAATCTGAGATAGAACGATATCCGTTGGAATGATGTGAACTGCATCCACACCCATGCTGTTTTGCGCAGTGATCGCAGTAACAGCAGTCATGGCATGGCCACCCATCATAGTGACGGTCTTTATGTCTGCCTGGATTCCAGCACCGCCCCCACTATCGGAGCCAGCAATTATAAGAATGCGCGCAGGCTTGGCGAGTGCCATCAGGACGAAGCGTTCTTTACAGCTTCGCAAATCTCATCAACAATTCGCTCGACCTTGGCTGCATCGTCACCTTCGGCCATGACACGGATCACGGGCTCTGTTCCAGAAGGTCTTATAACCAGGCGGCCATTACCCGCAAGTTCGCACTCTGCCGCAGCGATCACGGCTTGGACATTCGGATGCTCAAGTGGCTTCCCACCCGAAAACCTCACGTTTTTCAAGAGTTGGGGGACGGGATCGAACAGGTGAAGTACTTCGCTGGCAGGCTTGCCCGTTTCAACGAGCTGGGCCAATACTTGAAGCGCTGCGATTGTTCCATCGCCAGTTGTCGCGTGATCCAGCAATATCATGTGCCCGGACTGCTCTCCGCCGACATTAATTCCGTGCGCGCGCATTTCCTCCAACACGTACCGATCGCCGACTTTTGCACGTATAAGCTTCAAATTCTGGGTTTCCAGGTAACGTTCGAGACCCAGATTGGACATCACGGTTGCAACAACGCCATCGCCTGTGAGCTTGCCCGCCTTGTGCATTGCAGAACCAAGCAATGCCATGATCTGGTCGCCGTCGACAATTCTGCCTTTCTCATCGACCACAATCAACCTGTCAGCATCGCCGTCGAGGGCGATTCCGATATGTGCACCTGAAGCTATCACCGTTTCCTGCAATGTGGCTACATGCGTCGAACCCACCTTGTCATTGATGTTTTTACCATTGGGCGAAACACCAATCGGTGTGACTTTTGCACCCAATTCCCATATCGCTGTAGGCGCAACCTGATACGCCGCACCATTTGCGCAATCGAGCACGACATGAAGACCGTCAAATCGAATATGCTCAGGCAGCGATGCCTTGATCGCATGGATGTAGCGACCGCGACTGTCTTCAATTCGCCTTGCGCGACCGATTTCCGATGCCTCGGCAAGCGGGATCTGCTGACCGAGCAACTCCTCAATGGCCATCTCATCTGAATCTGAAAGCTTGAATCCATCAGGACCAAAAAGCTTTATACCATTGTCCTCGTACGGATTGTGGCTTGCAGAAATCATGACGCCAAGATCGGCTCGCATCGATCTTGTCAGCAACGCCACTGCGGGGGTCGGAATAGGTCCGAACTGGACAACATCCATGCCCACACTCGTAAATCCAGCAACCAGCGCATTTTCCACCATGTACCCCGAGAGCCTTGTGTCTTTGCCTATGACAACACGGTGCTTGTGGTCGCCCCGCAAAAAATGCGTTCCCGCCGCCTGCCCGACCTTCATCGCGATTTCAGGCGTCATAACCCCCTTGTTGGTTCGCCCCCTGATTCCGTCGGTCCCGAAAAATTTCCGGCTCATTTGTCTATTCCTAGCTAGTGTGGGACTTGCACTAAACACAGCATGCAAAGAGGCCAAGCGGCAATTGCATCACATCGTTCCATTTTACCTTGCCTGTCAATTTCGGAACTGTATCAGTTGGCACTATCTGGTCGGGGAGGAATGGAATGAAGCGGGCGCTTCTCATCTTGGTTGCGTTGGTGGCAGGCCTGCTTGTGGGAATGGCAACAGGCAATGCGGTGCCGTTATTGAAAGAATCTGCTGACGTTATCGGCACGATGTGGCTGAACGGGTTGCGGATGACTGTCGTCCCGCTGGTTGTTGCGCTTCTCATCACCGGCATATTGCAAACTGCCGACGCAGCCAGCACTGGCAAGCTTGCTACCCGCGCTATTGTGACGATGTTGGTATTTCTCTGGGCAGTAACAATCATGGCAGCGCTGCTCACGCCTGCACTTATTGCGATGATTCCGATGCCTGACGGTGCAGGCAATGTTTTACGCAGCGCGCTAGGGTCAATTGCGCCCGCGACAGCGCCACCACCGTTTAGTGAATTTCTGAAGGCGATGATACCAACGAACCCCATCAATGCAGCAGCCAATGACAGCATCTTGCCGCTAATCGTCTTCACGCTGGCTTTTGCATTCGCTGCAACCCAACTGCCAGTTGCAAAAAGACAGACAGTTAAGCAGTTTTTTGAAGCCATCGCCGAGGCCATGGTGATCGTCATAGGCTGGGTATTGTTACTGGCCCCACTCGGCGTATTCGCACTAGGTGTAGTGCTGGGCATAACCGCCGGGGCCGCAGCTTTCGGCGCATTGGCGCATTATGTATTGATCGTTTCTGCCGTTGGATTCGTGGTATTTCTCACTGCATATTTTGTGGCAATTTTTGGCGCGCGCGTACGATTTTTGGATTTTGTCCGTGCAGCAATCCCAGCCCAGGCAGTTGCGATTTCGACACAAAGCTCGCTTGCGTCCCTGCCGACGATGGTCGAGGGTGCAAAGCAGCTTGGGGTTGGGGCGCGGACGACTGACATTGTGCTGCCAATAGCCGTGGCGATTTTCAGAGCGACGAGCCCTGCGATGAACATGGCAGTTGCGCTCTATGTTGCGCACTGGATGGGTATAAGGCTGGGCCCACAGGAAATCGCGATCGGCGTTGCGGTCGCTGCCATCACCACATTGGGATCCGTCAGTCTGCCAGGAAGCATCAGTTTCATTGCGTCGATCGCACCAATTTGCCTGGCGATGGGCGTGCCAATTGAACCTTTGGGTCTCCTGATTGCAATTGAAACATTCCCGGATATCATGCGCACATTGGGAAATGTCACAATGGACATAGCGGTTACAGGCACGGTTGCCCGAGCTGAGGGCGACGTGACAATAGGAGGCAAAAAATGAAGTATCGCAAACTTGGCGACGGGCTTGAGGTATCGGCGATCGGAGTCGGCTGCATGCCGATGAACAAGGGAGGAAATATCCTCTATGGTGCAGAAGCTGACCCGGACGAAGCGATCAAAACCATTCACCGCGCAATTGATCTGGGCGTTACATTTTTTGACACCGCACAGATATATGGCCCTTTTTCGAACGAAGAACTGCTCGGCGAAGCGATTAAGGGAAAGCGCGACAAACTGATCATTGCTTCAAAATTCGGGTTTCGCTTCGATGGTGGAAAAATCATCGGGGTTGATGGTAGTCCGGCCAATGCGAGGACCTCGGTCGAAGGATCGCTCAGGCGCTTGGGCGTCGAACAGATTGACCTGTTTTACCAGCACCGCGTCGATCCTGCGGTGCCAATCGAGGAAACAGTCAGTGGTCTGTCAGATCTCGTAAAAGAAGGAAAAATAAAGCACATCGGCTTGTCTGAGGCCGGAGTTGAAACATTGCGGCGAGCAGCCGCAATAGCTCCTATCGCTGCTCTTCAAAGCGAATATTCCCTTTGGGAGCGCGACGTCGAAAGCGAAATCCTTCCAGCCTGTCGTGAACTTGGCATCGGCTTTGTGCCATATTCACCTCTTGGACGCGGATTTCTTACAGGTTCAATCAAGAGTTTGGAGGACTTGCCGCCAAATGACTGGCGACGCAACGACCCACGCTATCAGGGCGCCAATTTTGCAGAAAACCTCAAAGTGGTAGAGGCCATTGGACAAGTTGCTGCAAAACACGATGTCTCCAATGCGCAAGTGGCGCTGGCCTGGCTCCTCGCGCAGGGCAGCGACATCGTCCCCATTCCCGGATTCAAGCGAAGATTGACGATGGAAGACAGCATGGGCGCCATCAATGTCACGCTCGACAGCGATGACTTGACTTCGCTGGATCTAGCTGCACCTCGAGGTGGGACCTCAGGTCTGCGTTATGGTGAAGCCGGAATGAAAATGGTCCGGATTTAGAATGCGACCCAACGGAATATGCCAGCGCCATTGACACCAAGGAATTGATGCGACCACTGCATAATCCCCCAAAAGGTCAATGCTGCAATCCAGCTTGTTGTATCAATACCGCGCAATGCGGTAAGTCGGAGGCCAAAAGTCGTCTGACGCAGCCAGGAATCCCAAGCTACCCCAATCATTTTTGCCTTTTTCGCCTCCTGTGCCTTCGCCCCTGCCAGTGCGAGAAATACAATGCTCCCGCAAAAAATGAAATTATCAATGCGGGGGGCAATCAATATGTGCGCAGTACCCCATAAGGCAAAGCCCCACATCATCGGGTGGCGAGTGATCTTGTAGACGCCAAATGGTTTTTGTTCCGCCAGTTTTTCACTCGCCCCTGGCAAGGAGGGGTTTCGAAACAGCGATCCTACAAACAAAAGGCTCGCCACCAATGTTGCCAAACTGGCAAGGCCCCAGAACAGATCATTGTCTGGCCACAAGCCAGCTTCTTTCGGGGCACTCCCGAATTCGACGATGACCCAATAAAACAGCAGCAACGAAATGACCGAATAAATCAAGGTGAAACCACCTGGACCCAAAAGGCGAACCATCATCGAACGCAAAGGGTGAGACATCAGAAAGTGGCTACCCACAAATGCAACATTTGCCAGGATGAGCATCAAATATTGGCTCAATTTTATTTCTCCGGCCCCCAGAGTTCCCTAACCTATAGCAGCTCGATATTTATCGGTCATATGCCTTTGGCAAATTGCCTTCGGTTGGACGCGCATATCGGTCGCGTAGTCGCCCCTGACGATTGGCAAGAGGCTGTTCAATCCCATCAATCCAAACAGCAATGGGGGCACTCGACAATTCGAGCGGATCACCATCCCAAATCACGACATCAGCTGCCCGCCCGGGTCTCAGGCTGCCATAGCGATCCCCCACTCCCATGATTTCCGCTGGAACCGAGCTGATGGCAGCGAAGGCCTCATTCCAGGACAGACCGGTCGCACCGGGCACTTTTTGCAGGCTTACCAGATTGCCGGCATATTGTGTCGAATAGCGAAGCTGATGAGAATCGCGATCATTTATCATCCCGATTGCCACCTTTACGCCTGCATCCTGCATACGCCCGATATTGCTTTGAGTTGCAGCAACAATTTCAAAGGCCGCAGGTAGATCGTTCAAGGCTGATGCGATCACAGGAATGCGTGCAGCGGCAATATTCTCAGCCACCCGCCAACCTTCGCTTGCTCCTACAAATACCATGCGGATTGCAGGAAACTCCTTGCCCAATGCAATCAGGTTATTGATGTCATTTGCACTCTCAACATGCACAAGCAGCCGGGTTTCACCTTTTAGAACCGCAGCCAAGGCCCTTGCATCTTCGGCGCGCAATAGCTCATCATCGAAACTGGTACGACCGCCGGCATATTCCTGGGCCTCGCGAAGCATCGCGCGAAAAGTCGCAAAAGTGCCAGCCCGGCTTCCTCCCGCCAGACCCGCTCCATCTTCACCGAATTCGACAAATTGAAATGCCCGCGCCTTGGCAACAGGAGATGCGTCTGCGCCAAGATCGGCAATTGCCCCCTGACCAGCAAACATGTTCCCCCCAGCTTCGGGTGCGACTACGGCTCGCGTAACGCCCGCAGCCCGATTTACCGCGACAGGTGACCGAAACGGGTCAATTGCCGGCGCAATATCAATGCCGGCAGAAAAGCCGCTTTTGCCACCACTCTTGTCATTTGTTCCTTCAACAGCGTCAACTTCGGACAACCCCAGTCTGCTGAACCCTGCGAACACACCTGGTGTGACCCATTGTCCAGTCGCATCTATCTGTCGTGCTCCGTTTGGTATGGTAACACCTGCCCCTGCAGCAACGACCGAACCATCGCGAATGACGACCGTACCGCCGATAATTGGGGCACTGCCATCGCCTAATACGACTTTCCCCCCCGTAATGGCCAGGGTTTCCGCGGCAGCAGGCAAGCAAATGGATGCAGCCATGCAACTGGCATATAATGCAAAATGCTTCATTTCACATCTCCTTCGCCAGGCTGGCCGAGTTCGAAATCACTTACAGGCCGAAGCTTTGGATTTCCGGAATCGAACATCAACGCCCCATCTATCCACACTCTTTCAGGACGAGAATACACGCTCAAGGGGTTTCCGTTCCACAAAACCAAGTCAGCCATCTTGCCTGGCTTCAAGCTTCCTGTCCGGTCACTTATCCCCAACGCCTTTGCTGGATTGAATGTCAGCCACCGAATGACCTGGGCGTCACTGATTTCAATTCCCATTCTCCTGCCGTCAGCTTGGGCTTTGGCTGCCTCCTGGTTCAATCTTTGAATTTGGTTCTCGTCATCCGAGTGGATAATCGTGCAGGCACCGGTGTTGTGCGTAATTGCCGCATTTTCCGGGATCGCGTCGTAGGCTTCCATTTTGAACCCCCACCAATCCGCCCAGACCGCAGAACATACTCCTGCGTCGCGGAGCAAATCAGCAATCTTGTAGCTTTCGACCGCGTGGTGGAAAGTCGACACTTTGTAGCCGAACTCCTTTGCCATATCGAGAACAAGAGCCATCTCATCTGCCCGGTAGCAGTGATTGTGAATCATGATCTCGCCGTCAAGAACGCCTGCCAATGTCTCCATGCCGAGATCGCGGGTAAATTCCTTACCACTGTCGCGCTTTTTCTTGTATTCTTGAGCCTTGATCCAAGTCTGACGGTTGACTGCCAAATTACCCATGCGCGTCGACGGCATTCTTCCCTTGGCACCGTAAACCCGCTTTGGGTTTTCGCCGCATGCCATTTTCAATCCGTAGGGAGCATCGGGGAATTTCATCCCCTGAACTGTTCGCGCATATACATTTTTCAGTGTGACAGAACGCCCTCCCATCAGGTTCGCAGAGCCGGGTAAAACTTGCAGCGTCGTAATCCCGCCATTGGCCAGTGCGCGCGAAAAGCCTGGATCCTGAGGCCAGACACTGTGTTCGGCCCATACTTCTGGGGTCGTGGGTGAAGTAGCCTCGTTTCCGTCCGAATGCGCGGCAACCGAAGGAGTTGGATAATCTCCCAGATGGCTGTGCACATCTATAATCCCCGGAGTTACATATTTCCCCGCTCCATCGAGCACCACAACATCCTGAGGTATAAATGTATCTGCCCCCCCAACAGCATCGATCTTGCCTCCCGACATGAAGACCACACCATTTTCGATCCTGCCGCCCTCACCATCGAATATCGTGACATTTCTGATCGCCGTTGATGCTCCAGGATAGGCTTTGTAAGTTGACGCGAATGGGGCGACCACCTTTGCCGGCTTGGCCTGAGGGGCCGACGAAACTGTTTTCGGCTCCTCTTGCGTCGAACAGGCTGCAAGGGCGAAGGGCGCTATACATAATGTCCAGTAGTTCAAGCGCATGGGTTTATTCTCCAGCCCGCTTCTCAGCGTCGTCTTGAAGCGTGTCGACGTGCATCCATTTTTTCACGATCGGTGAAAGGAGGATAACTGCTGCGGCAACGCCAATAGTAACCCAGCCGATTTGCGAGTAAACGGCCAGCGTCCCTTCCTTGGTCATTTCGCCGTCATGACCGCCTGTTGCTTCCCCGATTTTTCCAGCTACGAAATTACCGACGGCGGTCATGTAGAACCAGGCCCCCATGATGAGGCTGGCTAGGTGGGCTGGAGCCAGTCGGTTCATTGCCGACAATCCGACCGGAGAAAGACAGAGTTCGCCCGTGGTCTGCAAGAAGTAGATCAGGAAAACAAACAACACTGGCGTCGCCACTGCCATGCCGACAGATTCCGCACCCCAGACGAACACCAAGAATGACAGCCCGACCTGGAATAGTGCCAATCCAAATTTTGCAGGCGCAGAAGGCTCCATTCCTTTTCGCCCCAGCGCCACCCATAGCCATGCAAAAATCGGCCCCAGCAATACAATATATATTGGATTGATCGACTGGAACAGAGATGCAGGAACTCCTGCGCGATCAACAAAACGGTCAGTGTAAAGGTTCAAGGATCCGCCGGCTTGCTCGAACAAGCCCCAGAACACAGGATTAAGCGCGATAAGAAACAGGATTGCGAACATTCGCTCCCGAGGTTCCTTCTCGAGCTTGAACGATTCAAACAGGACATATCCGAGCAAACCGACGCCCGACACGATCAAGAGGTTCTGGATGACCTCCTGATACTGGATCAGACCCCAGATTATCGCGATAGAGGCAAGTCCAATGCCGTAAAGCATCCATTCGGTGTTCTTGGCAAGTGGCCGCGGAGCCTCTCCCTTGCCGAGCAGCAATGGCTTGCCCCAAATGAACACGAGCAGCCCGAGCAGCATTCCCAAACCTGCTGCGCCAAAACCATAGGACCAGCCATAGGTTTCGCCCAGATAACCAGCCAAAATGGTGCCGATCGCGGCTCCTACATTGATGCCAACATAAAAAATTGTATAGGCGCCATCGCGGCGAACATCTGTTCGCGGATAGAGTTGGCCGACAATAACCGAGATATTCGCTTTCAAGAACCCCGAACCGACGATGATGAATGCCAGCGCAGCCCAGAATATGTTGATGGTCGAATCATCTTGCCCGCCAGTTCCTTCAAACGCCATCAGGCAATGACCTGCGGTCAAAAGCACGGCCCCAAACAGAACGGCTTTGCGTTGACCCAGATACCTATCCGCCAGATAACCTCCCAGCACAGGAGTGATGTAGACCAGACTTGTATAGGCACCGTAAATCAGGTTGGATTCGCCATCTGAAAACAACCAGTGCTTGGTAAGATAGAAAATCAGTAGGGCGCGCATACCGTAATAGGAAAACCGCTCCCACATTTCTGCGAAGAAAAGGACGTATAGTCCTTTGGGGTGGCCTGCAAATTCGGGATTGCGATTGAGGGCAACAAACGTTCCACCCACCAATAGGACCAACAACGCAACTAGTGCGATTGCAGGAATGATTGCCATTTAACCCTCCAAGTTCTTGATGGCAGATCGAACTTCTGCCTTTTTGATGCATCCAGCCTAACGAAAAAATTGCGGCTGGGAAGAATTTTGTTGCGCATTCGCGCAAAATTCGACGAATGGCTATGACATGTTCAACGATCTTTCCTCTGTACAATCCTATCTCGCCACTCGCCGTTCGGGAAAACCGCGCGACATGATAGCGCCCGGCCCAGATCCGTCGACCCTCGCAACGATATTACAGGTTGCATTGCGGACGCCCGACCATGGCAAGCTGTTTCCATGGAGGATCGTCATTCTCGAAGACCGCGCTTCGTTTGGAGCTCTTCTAGAAACTGCCTTTTTGAGTGCGAATCCCGACGCACGACGAGCGCAGATCGACTCGGCCATTGCATTCTCTCAATTCGCACCAACCCTGCTGGCATTGATATATTCCCCTCAACCTAGTCCCAAGATACCCGATTGGGAGCAACAATTGAGTGTTGGTGCTGTGGGAATGAACCTGCTGCATGCAGTCCATGCTCATGGTTATGTTGGCAGTTGGATCACGGGATGGGCGAGCTATTCCAAGATAGTACTTAATGCATTGTGCCGGGACAATGAACTCATCGCGGGCTTCTTCTTCATCGGGACTGCCGGCCAGCCACTCGTGGAGCGGCCTCGACCAAATCCGACCGATATTATTCGTTCCTGGCCCTAGTATCGCTTTCTTGACGCGCCCTACTGTATTATGGCAGTAAGGTTGTGATGAAAAATGATGCAAAACCGGTATATTTGAAACTCCGCGATGTTATTGCCGCTGCGATATTGGATGGCGTTTATCAAGAAGGTGACATGCTACCTTCAGTGAGAGCTTTTGCTGCAGACCAGGGTGCTAACCCCCTCACCGTGGCTAAGGCTTACCAGCTATTCCAGGACGGGGGACTGGTTGATGTCAAGCGCGGTGTTGGGCTGTTCGTTGCTGCTGGAGCTGTCTCAAAATTGCGAACATCCGAGCGCAATCATTTTGTCACCAGTGTCTGGCCGGATGTTCGGGCACAAATGCATCGAGCTGGCATTGACCCTGCCGAGCTATTGGCGATTAGCTGAGCGCTTGTGCGCATTTTGTGCGCGTTGAAACATTGCCAATATCACAGGATCATGCGGCTGCATGATGGCAGCTTTTTGCAGAAGCTCGACTGCGGCCTTTGGGCGCTTTTCCGCTTTGAGCAGCACTTCCCCATATATCTTGGTCACTAATGCATTTGCAGGTGCAATGCGATACGCGA
Source organism: Sphingorhabdus sp. (assembly GCA_049663505.1). GTDB lineage: Bacteria > Pseudomonadota > Alphaproteobacteria > Sphingomonadales > Sphingomonadaceae > Sphingorhabdus_B. The sequence continues at coordinate 5,530 of JBATDO010000466.1, read as the reverse complement.
TCGCGGCGTTTCGGATTGCAGCCTCATGATGCCCCAACTGGGAGTAACCTCGGGCGAGATTTGCTAGCAACACACAATCATTATATCCAATCCGAGCACGGACTCGCTCGAGTAGCCGCACTGCGTCTTTCCATTGTTGGTCGTCAAGGCTCCGATAACCGGCTATTCTGAGGCCGGCCAGACTGGTGGGATTAAAGGCAAGGTAGGTCGCCAGCACCTCACCAGCGGCCTGTTCATCGCCAGAGCGCGCAAGCGCAAATACCAGCCGGAGCATGACGGGTTCGGTAAAGCTGATTTGCCGAGCTTTTTGGAAGGCAGCGATAGACAATGGAAGATTGCCACGAGCGGCCTCGATATCGCCGACCAGCAAATGGGCATCGGAAACGCCGATATTTGCCTCTTGAAGTCTAAGTGCCTCGCGGTATGCCAGATCGAGTTCTCCAGATGACACCAGAAGCCGGATATACGGGATGACGACGCTCGCATTCCCGGGCGCCTCATGAGCAGCGGCCGCCGCACCTTCGATTGATATGGGCTCTGGCAAAGGCAAAGTGGAACGCACGGTTGCTATGGCAGCATCGTCCAGCGCCATTGTTGATCTCGTTCGTTGATCGCTGGCCTCAAATGCCCTTGCGACAGTGATCAACCCATAGCTGTCGGCATCTCCTCTGCCAGCGATCTCGCGAATTGTTTCCAAAGCACCCAGTGGGTCTCCAGCACGGTACATCGCTTGTGCAAGCAACGTTCGTACTTTTCTATTGCGCGGCTGCAGTGCCAGCAGGCGTTCAAATTGGGCAACCGCCCGATTGTAGTTGCCGAGTTCGAATTCGCAAATTGCATCAAGCAAGATGGCGGCAGGCTGCGCGTTAAGCATCATACCTGACTTGGGTAGGATACGCCTTGCAAGTTCATAATTGCCCGCACGAGCGGCAAGAACTGCCTGCATGTAAAATGCGCGAGAATTGTCACTGTCGAGTGAAATGATTTTTCGCGCCTGAACAAGCATGTCTGCATAGCGACCAGCGTCGCCGAGTGTGGCTGCATATTCTTCCAGAAGCGGAACGTCGTTTGGGTTTATCTGCAATGCGCGTTCAAACCAAGGCAACGCTGCGACCACTCCAAATTGGGTCCGCAACAGCCTGCCCCGAAATTCAAGTGCCCGAATATTCTTAGCGTCAAGCGCAAGTGCGCGATCAATTGCTTCAATGGCTCCCCCCTGGTCTGCTACAACCAAACGCAGTCGAGCAAGATCTGTCCAAACCATGCTGTCGTCAGGAGCAAGACCCAATGCGGCAGATAAGGCTATTTCAGCCTTCGCAAATTCGCCCTTGTCGATAAACACGCGTCCAAGAATTCGGAGAGCGTATGCCTTATTTGGCTTGGGAATTTGAGCGTCGACCAGGAGCGCCTCTGCCTTGGCGTACTCACCTTGCATCCAGTACGCCTCGCCCAACAGATGCGCCAATTCAGCCCTTGAGGCACCTGCAACGATTGCGTGCTCCAATGATGCTTGTGCCGACACTGGATCGAAAAGTGCCAAGAATACGCCAGCTTGCGCAATCGAAGCCTTTGGCCACGCTGGATCCGCCTTGACCGAGTTCAGGAGCGCGATTCTTGCAGATCTCAAATCCTGCAGTTCCAGATAATGCTGCGCTTCGTCATACGCTGCCTGGGCGCTTGCATTTGGCTCGCCGCGCAAAGCAACCGAACCACAGATCATAACGAACAGCGCGGTCAACAACCCAAATTGTCTCAATCGCGCTTGTGACATGGCTAACTCCAGTTAGTCCTGGAGATCGTATTGCTTGAGCAAATCGTACAAGGTAGGCCTGCTTATCCCCAACAATTTTGCAGCACTGGAGATGTTGCCCTCGGTTCGCGATATTGCCCGTTTAATGGCCTTTCGATCAGCAGCTTCTCTGGCAGCCTTTAGATTGAGCATTAATTCGTCGTCATCGTCTTCGTCGAATTCGAGATCATCAGCAGTGACGAATTTTCCGTCAGCCATAATGACCGCCCGTTTCATCCTGTTTTCGAGTTCTCGAACATTTCCTGGCCACGGCCATTGGTCAATGGCTGTCAACGCACTGGTTGACATGCCCTTAATCGTCGGGTTCATCTCGCGGGCAAATCGGTTGACGAAATGTTTTGCCAACAGGACAGCATCGCCCGTCCGTTCGGTCAGTGACGGGATATTGATAGTCACTTCAGCCAATCGATAATACAGGTCATCCCTGAATGTCTGATCGGCGATCATTTGGTTCAAGTTTCGGTGCGTGGCACATACGATGCGTACATCGACTGGAATAGTCTTGCGCCCACCGATACGCTCAATGGTGCGCTCCTGGAGAAAGCGAAGAAGCTTGACCTGCAAAGGGAGTGGAATATCACCCACCTCATCCAGGAAGAGCGTACCACCATGGGCGATTTCGATCTTTCCCTCGGTCATTTTCACGGCACCAGTGAAAGCGCCTTTTTCATGACCGAATAGTTCCGATTCGAGCAGCGTTTCAGGTATGGCGCCACAATTTATGGCGATGAACGGCTTGTCCCTGCGATCACTGCTATTATGCAGGCCTCTTGCGAGCAGTTCTTTTCCGGTGCCGCTTGCTCCGAGCAGCATCACCGACACACCAGTCGATGCTACTCGTTCTATTGTACGTGCGACCTTGAGCATTTCGGGTGATGCAGTAAGGATTGATCCAAGTAGCAGTTCGCCTGCTGAATCGGGTTTTTGAAGTTGTGCATTTTGCACTTCAAGCTGGCGAACGTGAAAGGCCCTGCGAACAATCAGATGCAGTTCGTCGATGTCGACCGGCTTTTGATAAAAGTCCCAAGCACCAGCCGAAATCGCTCGCAATGCACTCTCGCGTGCCCCATGCCCCGATGCCACGATGACCTTGGTATCGGGTTTTAATTTCAGCATCTCGTCGAGTACTGCAAAGCCCTCGCTGACGCCATCCGGGTCAGGCGGAAGGCCAAGGTCAAGTGTTACCACATCAGGTTCTTCAGATCGCAAAAGAGCCAAAGCCTCGTCGCGGTTCGACGCACAAAAGACATCGAAGTCCTCATATGACCATTTCAATTGCTTCTGCAGTCCAAGATCATCTTCGACAATTAATAATTTCTGCTTCGGTTCGGTCATGATTACGCTGCCTTTTCGAAGTTTTTGGTACAGTTTTCTTCGCGTGCAACTGGCAACAATAATGTAAACGTCGTACCCTTGTTGACCCTGCTATCCACCCGCAAATGGCCCCCCATCGACATCGCCAATGCGCGCGCTTCATATGCGCCAATGCCGAACCCTCCATCCTTGGTTGACTCGAATGGTTTGAACAGTTGGTCAGACATGAAAGATTCCGTCATTCCAACTCCACTATCCGAAATACTGATGGCGATGTCGGAGCTCTGGGTTCTGCAAGTGATTTTAACGGGTGCACCGTCAGGTGTTGCCTCGATAGCGTTTTGGACGAGATGCCCGATAATGGTCTCGACACGTGCTGGATCAGCTATGGCGAACATGCCCGGTGATAGCTGGGCATCAATGGGATAAATCAACCGTTTGGCATGCACCGCCTTTAAGACAGCTTCGCCAATGTCGATTGCAATCGGAGGCGCGTGCCGAGACTTATTGTGCTGTGAAAGGCGTGCGAGCAACTCATTCATTTTATCAACTGAGGATCTTAAGGTTTCCAACATGTCAGCTTGAAAATCTGGGTTATCAGCATGCTTTTCGGCATTGCGTGCCAATATACTCAATTGGCTGACAAGATTTTTGATGTCGTGCATGACAAAAGCGAAACGCCTGTTAAACTGTTCAAACTGCCTGCTCTCAGCAAGCGCTTGGTGGCTCGACGCTTCTGCCAGGTAACTTGCCAGCTGTCGTCCCACCACACGCAGCATGTCGAGGTCTTCCCAATCCAGGGCTCTTGGCAAGCGTGGCCTTGCCAAAACCGCAAGTCCGGTAAGTTTGCCAAAATGAACAAGCGGAACTACCGCCCAAGCTTGGATTTCATCGTAGAGCCACTGTGGCACCGCCCGCGGATCACATCGATTGTCGGTACCTGCACGCACGTCATCCATGGACAAGATATGCCCTGTGGACTCAAAAAACGGCATGGTCTGCGATGTTACGCAGTGCGCTGGCACATCGGCTGTCTGCCAATTCCAGCGGGCTTGAAGAGTGAGACGGTTTTGCTCATCCGGCACCAGCAACAGCCCGGCTGGACTCTCAAAGATGTCCGCCAGTGATTTTACCACGCGTTCGTAGAAGGGGGCAGCCTCTTTTGAAGGAAATCCGATGGTGTCTGCAAATCGCATCCATTCAGACCTGTAATCATAACGGTGCTGGAAAAAATTTTTCGCGACGACCACATTGAGCCAGGATTTGAAACGCCCGGATGGTAAAACCATGAGCGCGACTATCGACATGCCGAATATCAGCGTTATCTGCGCCAATCGGACATAGGTTCCGCCAACGATTTCAATCGCGGTCGCCAGCAGCACCATCGCAAGCAGATATACTCCGATTGCAACAAGCGAAACGGATTGAAATGCCACAGAACGCGACAGGCGAATTCGCCAGCTGCTGTTTCGCTTTGCAGCGATTACGAACACGGGGGCCAGCAAAGCGGTGGCTATCCCACGCGTGGCAACGAGCTCTGTCGGGTGGTCAGAGGTCAAGTATCCAATCGTGTATAAGTTGAGATCAAAGGTCCACATTGCTGCCAGGGCAGCCATGGGTAGGCTTATGCCCCATCGCGCATCGGGTGCCGAAATCGTGTAGAGATTATGCACAACGACCAGAGCACCGACCGCGTAGATCATTCGCATGGTGAGTGCTGCGCGACCAGCAATGTTAATCCCGTCCCCAGCTGTGTTGAATGATGCTGCAGTCGCATCGAAAATTGGCTGGCCTAGAAGAACCAATAGCAGAACCGCGTAGATCATGTTGATCGTTCTCGGCTGCTGCCTCCCCTCGCCGCTTCGCAACAGGAAAAACATGAAGCCAAGCCATGCAAGGTTACGGACACTCTCTGCAAAAAATGAAAACTGGCTCAACGGACCAACTAAAGCAGCAGCCATTCCCCAGATTGATGTCAGCCCCATCGCACCGATCAAGATAGATTGGCGTTTGTTGGATCTGCCATATCGATGGACAACCCAGATTGCCAAGGCCGCATAACAGAATCCCACGGCCAAATGACCCCAAAAGCTTATGATGGGTAGCAATTCGTCCATATCAGCGGGCACCGTCAGGCCATAGGACAACGCGAATTGTCTGAAGCAGGATCAAGACGTCGAGGAAAGGCGTGTAGTTTTTCGCGTAATAGAGATCATATTCCAGTTTGTGCCGGGAATCGTCGATGGATGCTCCATAGGGATAGTTTACCTGGGCCCACCCGGTTATGCCCGGCTTTACCATGTGACGTTCGGCATAATATGACAGCTGCTGTTCAAGATCGGCAACGAATTCTGGCCGCTCAGGTCTTGGTCCCACAAAACTCATTTCGCCTTTGAGGACATTGAA
>JBATDO010000465.1:0-3696 GCA_049663505.1 Sphingorhabdus sp. | reverse complement strand
GTTCTGGACTAGGAGGCCGTGCGCGTCACCCCAGTTTTCTGACCTCGTTCCTTTTCCTCGCTGCTTCGGCGACGGTTGGGCAGCAAGTCCTTGTCGGCTAACAAGGTTCGGACCTGGTCGATGTTGAGTGGTTGGCCATAAAACCAACCCTGGCCTTTGGTGCACCCAAGAGCGGTCAGTTTTCCAATGATTTGATCATCTTCGATGCCCTCGGCAGTAATTGGAACATCAAGACTGGCCCCCAGACCCGCAATTGCGCTCACAATTGCTGCGCTCTCTGCATTTTCGAGCATCGAAGAAACGAAGCTACGATCAATCTTGATCCGGTCGAAGGGCAGTGCGCGCAGATGGGCAAGTGAACTGTAGCCAGTGCCAAAATCGTCCAAAGCAATCCGAATGCCCTGGTTTTTCAGACTGCCAACGATTGATTGAGCCAATCCGAGATTTTTAAACAGCGAGCTCTCGGTAATTTCGACTTCCAAGCGGCTGGCAGGGAAACCGGTTTCAACGAGCAACTTGACAATTTTTTGAGCCAACCACGGGTCTTTGAGCTGGACTGGTGAAATGTTGACTGAAATTGTAAGCTTGGGGTCCCAATTTCTCGCTTCGACCATAGCTTTGCGGATAATGCTCATCGAGAGGTCGCCGATCATTCCGGTTTCCTCAGCGATCGGAATAAAATCATCAGGAGGAATGAGGCCACGCAAAGGTGAAACCCACCGCGCCAGCATTTCAAATCCAACGAGTTCGCCTGTTTGAAGATCGATCTGCTGCTCGAAATACGGGACAAATTCATCATTTGGAATGGCTGCGCGTATGTCACCTTCGAGCGAATTGCGCGACCGCAGCTCAATTTCCATACCATTTTCGAACCAGCAATAGCCATTTCGGCCGTTTTTCTTGGCAGCATAAAGCGCGATGTCTGCGCGCCTTATGAGCATGTCGATGGAATCGCAGTCCAGTTCTGGCCGGCTGATTCCAATCGATGCAGTTACCGTCTGGTCGCTGTCCGCAATATTCACTGGACGAGCCAAGGCCTCCACGAGATCCTCGGCGATGCGGTCAACGGACTCCGGATATTCAGGTTCGTAGACAACGCAGACACCAAACTCGTCACCGCCCAATCGAGCTATTATGCTGCTAGGTGGAACCAAATCGCGCATCCGGTCAGCCACTTCTCGAAGCAACAAATCTCCACTGTCATGGCCATAAAGATCGTTTATCTTTTTGAAGCCATCAAGGTCCACCATCAGGAAGGCAATCGACTTGCCCCGACGCGAAGCGCGAGCGCTTAGTTCTGATGTTTTTTCCTTAACGGCCCGCCGATTGAACAAGTTTGTAAGGGGGTCGGTCATGGCAAGGTGCTGAGCGCGCACTTCGGCTTGGCGGTAAACATCAATCTCATCGCTTAGAGCGCTTGTCCGGCGCCAGATCAGGAGGATAAGCGCAATGTTTAGCAACAACGCGGTAACCATGACTTGGTCTGCGCCTTGGCTATTGCCAATAAAGGTCCGCACCGTTTGCGCACCCACTTCGCCGCCGATGGCAACGAACATTAAAATCGCGGCAAACATTACAACAGTATAAAATATGTTTTTCCTGCGCTGGCTTTTTACCAGGCTGGACTGCACCTTTTTTTCGGCATCTATTGCGTGTTGTTCCATGGTTTTCAAAATCGATCCAATCCAACGCTCAATGCACCAAAAAAGGTCAATATTTGATTAATCGTGATTGATTCTCAGGATCTTGCAGGATGGAGTCGATCGCTTGGGAATTGAAGTTGATTTTGCTCCTTCGTCCTGCTATCGACTGGGGATAAGGCGCATTGCCTTGGCATTATATTATTGGAAATCAAATATTTCCAAGCTGGTCGGCGAAGTTCGCTCACCGGCTTTTTGTTCGTTTATGCCTCGATTGGGCTTATAATTGGTAAGGATTGGGCATGTTTGACAAGCTAAGTGACCGGTTAGGAGGCGTTTTCGATCGTCTGCGCGGCCGCGGTGCGTTGAACGAAGCTGACGTCCGAGAGGCAATGCGCGAAGTGCGGGTTGCATTGCTTGAGGCCGATGTCGCCTTGCCAGTCGTCCGAGAGTTTGTCGACAAGGTCACAGAGCAAGCTATCGGCGCGCAGGTCCTGAAGTCGGTTACGCCGGGGCAACAAGTCGTCAAGATTGTTAACGATGCGCTGGTGGAAATGCTCGGCGCGGAGCAGAGCGACTTGAATTTGGCGGTTGCCCCTCCGGCAATCATCATGATGATAGGCCTGCAGGGATCCGGCAAAACCACGACAACTGCAAAAATTGCGAAGCTACTTAAAGCCAAGCAAGGCAAGAAAGTCCTGATGGCGTCGCTCGATGTTAATCGTCCCGCCGCGCAAGAACAGTTGGCTACGCTGGGCAAGCAGACCGAAGTCGCGACGCTTCCCATCGTAGAGGGCCAGCTACCCGTTGATATTGCAAAACGGGCGATGCAGGCAGCGAAGTTGCAGGGCTTCGATGTCTTGATGCTTGATACAGCGGGTCGCTTGCATGTCGACCAGCAGTTGATGGACGAAATGAAGGCCGTGGCAAATGTTTCCGTTCCTCATGAAATCCTTCTGGTCGTGGACTCCCTGACGGGTCAGGATGCTGTCAATGTGGCGAAGAACTTTGGTGATCAAGTCGACCTGACAGGTATAGTCTTGACCCGTATGGACGGCGACGCGCGCGGTGGCGCTGCACTTTCGATGCGTGCAATCACTGGCAAACCGATCAAATTTGCCGGCGTCGGCGAGAAGCTTGATGCGATCGAAGCATTTAACCCGGCACGGGTTGCTGGACGTATTTTGGGTATGGGCGATGTCGTCGGCCTGGTCGAGCGCGCGTCCGAGATGGTCGAAAAGGACGAGGCAGAAAAGCTCGCGGCCAAAATGGCAAAGGGCCAGTTCGACATGGACGATCTGCGGACGCAGTTTCGTCAAATGACCAAAATGGGTGGGCTCGGTGCGCTGGCCGGCATGATGCCGGGTATGAAGAAAGCCAAGGCAGCGATGAATGCCAGCGGCATGGATGACAAGCTGCTGGTTCACATGGATGCGATCATTGGCTCCATGACGCCAAAGGAGCGAGCAAAGCCGGAATTGTTGAATGCTAAGCGAAAAATCCGCATTGCCAAAGGGTCTGGGACAACGGTGCAGGACGTCAATCGTCTCATCAAGATGCATCAGGAAATGGCCAATGCCATGAAACGAATTCGCAAAATGGGAGGCCTCAAGGGTCTCGCTGCAATGTTCGGAAAAGGTGGCGGTGATTTGGGTAGTGCGATGGAGGGCATGCATGGCCTACCACAAGGTGCGCTGCCTCCCGGGATGAGTGGGTTCCCAGGAATGGGCGGAGGCACCGGAGGGATGTCTCCAGACCTCGCAAGGCTTCTTAATAAAAAGAAATAAGTTTATAATTTGATTTATGTTTATATCAGAAAGGTGAGTTAGTTTTATGGCATTATCGATGCGTTTGTCGCGGGGCGGTTCAAAAAAGCGCCCATATTATAAAATCGTCGTAGCTGATGCGCGTGCGCCACGCGACGGCAAGTTCATTGAGCGTATCGGAAGCTACAATCCGCAGCTTCCCAAGGACAGCGCTGAGCGTGTCGTTCTTGACGGAGATCGTGCAAAGCATTGGCTTGCAGCTGGTGCGCAGCCTTCGGACCGTGTTGCAC
>JBATDO010000464.1:0-3228 GCA_049663505.1 Sphingorhabdus sp. | reverse complement strand
GTGTTTACATAGCGCTCGAGATAGGAAGAATGCTCGGATCGATAGGGATCTGGCATCAGGAGGTCGATGCGCTTGCCGGTTGCAAATTCAGCCGAATGGCCGAACATTCTTTCAGCCGTTGCGCTGAAGGAGCGGATAATGCCCTGCGCATCAATCACGATCATCGCGCTGGGGACTGTCGAGAGCGTTGCGCGCAGTTCAGCTTCGCGGCGGCGCGTCTCTGTATCGTCGATGAGCACCGCCCGCATCGACACGACGCGTCCGTTTGTGCGCTTTATCCGGTACGCCAAGCGCAATTGCCGTCGCTTGCCACCTGGATGCGCGACGATCACGGAGAGGATCCCGCCGTCCTTGCCCACGGCAATAGCGCTTCGCAGCTTTTGAAGGCGCCTTGATCGTTCAACCACGGGTACCCGGAGCAGTTGCGTGGCCTTGAAGGGAGTGCCTGAACTTGTGTCCCAGCAAAGCATGTCTGCCGCGATTGGGCTCAGATCGATGCGTGCAGGCGCAAATGTCATTTCAATATAGCCAAGGGGCGCCAGGTCCTCGTCTTCATCCACCAGAATGGTCTGGTCCAGATATTCACGGATCAAAGTTGCGGATTGCGCTATAATTGCCTCCTGGTCCTGGCAAACCCCGACGGGGCAATGCAGGATAAATATCCTGCCGCCCTTATCGTATTATTACTATAGCAAAAATTGCCCGATGAAAGAGCTATTTTACATTTGCAGGAGAATCTGCAGGCTGGGGTTTTGGTTGGCCCCGAATTTCAGGCTCGCATGCGCTGCGCTTCCAGCAGGATGCTGTCAGCAACCTCGGCGGCCGACATCGGGCGGGCAAAGTAAAATCCCTGGAATACCGAAATCGGCAGGGCGCTGAGCAAGGCAAGCTGCTCGCGCGTCTCGATCATCTCCACGACAACTGGCGTCTGGATCGCCTGGCACAAGCTCAAAATGCCTGCAAGCAGGTCGCGGGCCTCTGCGCTTTTCAGGACATGCTCGATGATCCCGCCGTCAAGCTTGATCATGTCGAACTTGATCTGGCGCAGATAACCGATCGAGGCATAGCCGGCACCGAAATCGTCAAGCCAGATCCTCACGCCTGCCTGGCGGAGCTGGTCGAGCAGGTCTCGTGCGATGGCGAAATCCTTGAGCAGCGCGGTTTCGGTCACCTCGATGGCCAGGCGACTTGGGTCAAAACCGAATTCGTCGAGTAGCGAGACGATGATTTCATGACTGTGCGCCGAATTGAGTTCAGCGGCACTCAAGTTGAACGACAGCGAGAGCGGGGCTGGCCAGTTGGCCGCGTCGCCCAGCGCACGGCGCAAAAGCTTTGCAGTCAGGATGTCAGTCATGCCAGATTGCTCGGCAATGATAACGAATTCCGAAGGCGAGATGGCACCAAGCTCGGGATGGTTCCACCTGGCCAGTGCCTCAAAGCCGATGACCTTGAGCTGGCGTGCGTCATAAAGCGGCTGGTAATTCAGCGTTATCGCCTCGTGCTGGATGGGATCAGCCAACGCCTGTTCGATCATCATGCGCCTGCGCACATTTGCTTCCATGGCAGGAGAAAAGAAGATCGGTGCCTTTTCATGCTCGGTCTTGGCGGAATAAAGCGCGATATCGGCCTGGTTGAGAAGCGCGATCGATCCCTGGACGGGTCCCTGTTCGAAGCTGAACCCTATCGATGCACTCACCCGGAAGCTCTGGGCACCTGCCTGGAAGTGACTGCGAAAGCAGTCGCTGATATCTCGCGCAATGGTCTCGACTGCCTGGCGGTTTTCAATCCTGCCCAGAAGCACCGAAAACTCGTCGCCTCCCAATCGGGCGATGTCAGCGCCTCCCGGAACAGCGTCCGCCAGGCGTCGTGCCGCCTCCACGAGGATAGCATCTCCGGCTGCGTGGCCATATGTGTCGTTAATTGGCTTGAAACCGTCCAGATCGATCATGATGACGGCGATACCCGAGTGGGAATCGAGGTTTTCGCACCCGCACAAGGCGGCCATGAATGCACGCCGATTGTGAAGGCTGGTCAGGTCGTCATGATAGGCGAGTTCATCGGCCCGCGCTTTTTCCTCGAGCATCAGGCTTCGCGAATTGACCAGGCCTTCAAGCAGTCCGAATTGCGACGATACCATCCGGACCATGAGGACACCGGCTGCAAGCAGGTTCACACCTGCGGTTTCCAGTGCGCCGTCTCCTGCCATGAGAAGCGCCACGGATATGGGCCCTGTTCCAAAACCAATGACCACATAGGCGGCAGCAGGAAGACTAAGGAGGCAATAAGCCGAGGCAATCGTGCTTATCGCTGCGAACAACGGCAGGAACAGGCGGTGCACAGGCGCGATCTCGTGCACGAGCATTACAGACCAGAAGCTCAGTCCAAGGCTGAGAATGACCGCCAGGAACATCGTGCGCTTGAGTTCGGAGCGCATCGCGTCTGCATCCGCTGGATTGTTCGCAAAATCGGGCCGCCGCCAGACACACAAGCGAAAGAAGATGGGCGACAGGAGTACAAGCGGCAAGCCAAAGGCAAGCCAGGGGTCGACGGAAAGGACAGAAACGGATGCAAGGAACAGGCAGTTGGCGATAAGCAGAAGGTATAATGTCGGGACTTGCTGACCCAGGACGCGATATTGTTCAATCACCACCACGTCATTTGGCCTGAGCAATCCCAGCGCTTGGGCCGCCGACTTCAGATATCCGTCAAGGAGCATAATAATAGACCTGTGGTTACGACCTCTTTTGATGCAGGTCTCCTCCCTAATCTAACGGCTAATTTTGATAAATATTTAGCCAATGCACCGCGGTTCCATGGCCATTAAAAGAACCATTTTGGCGTAGTTGTGTCCAGCCACGACATGCCGGGGGTTCAGGGCGAATCTGGGGCCTGATCATGGCCGCAAAAGTAACGATTTTGAACGTCGTTCAAGCGCGCAAAGCAAGATGAAACCGGACGCAGCCGAATGCCACATCCATGTTCCGGCGCGAGTGACTGCCAAATATTATTGAAAGACGTTTTGCCGCGCAGTTGCGCGCTCAAAGGTCGAATCAAGTGCTTCTATGCCGCGTTCTGTGAGCGAGACAAATGTCCGGCGGCGGTCATCAGGATCAACTTCGCGCCGGATATAGCCATCACGCTCCAACTTGGCGATGTAGCGCACGGTCGTGGTGAGAGGTATTCCTGCTTCTGTTCCGGCATCGGAGACGACGTAGCGCTGGCCCGTTC
>JBATDO010000463.1:0-4474 GCA_049663505.1 Sphingorhabdus sp. | reverse complement strand
GAGCGGTATCATTCCGTTTGTTCGGGTGATGGACAGCCTCACACTGGCGATCTCGCAGGGTTCGCTGCGGCGTGGCTCTGCTGCCTGCTATCTTGATGTTTCGCACCCTGAAATCGAGGAATTTCTTGAGATCCGGAAGCCGTCAGGTGACTTCAACCGCAAGGCTCTGAACCTGCATCATGGGGTGCTGTTGAGCGACGAATTCATGGAAGCAGTTCGCGACGGCGCGGAATTCAACCTGCGCTCACCAAAGGACAACAGCATTCGTGGCACAGTAGACGCTCGCAGCCTCTTCCAGAAGCTGGTTGAAACCCGCCTGGCAACTGGCGAGCCTTACATCATATTTAGTGACACCGTTAACCATGCCATGCCGAAGCACCACCGCGACATGGGACTGAAGGTTTCAACGTCAAATCTTTGCAGTGAAATCACCTTGCCGACAGGTCGTGACCACCTGGGCAATGATCGGACGGCTGTATGCTGCCTATCGTCACTCAACCTGGAAAAATGGGATGAGTGGAGCGTTGACAAGCAGTTCATCGAAGACGTGATGCGCATGCTCGATAACGTCCTCCAGGATTTTATCGATCGCGCGCCCGACGAGATGCGTCGCGCAAAATACAGCGCGGCGCGCGAACGTTCGGTGGGCCTTGGTGTCATGGGATATCACAGCTTTCTCCAGTCACGCGGCGTCGGGTTCGAAAGCGCCCTTGCCAAGTCTTGGAACATGAAATTTTTCAAGCATATCCGCGCGCAAGTCGATGAAGCCTCGATGATGCTTGCCAACGAACGAGGCGCCTGTCCCGATGCCGAAGACATGGGCGTGATGGAACGTTTCAGTTGCAAGATGGCGATTGCGCCCACCGCATCGATTTCGATTATTTGCGGCGGTACGTCTGCGTGCATCGAGCCGATTCCTGCCAATATCTACACGCACAAGACACTGTCGGGCAGCTTCATCGTGAAGAACCCCTACCTTGAAAAACTGTTGCAGGACAAAGCGAAGGATTCGACCAATGTGTGGAATACGATCCTTGAAAAGGGCGGCAGCGTGCAGCATCTTGATTTCCTCAGTCACGAGGAAAAGGACACGTTCAAGACCAGCTTTGAAATTGACCAGCGTTGGCTGATCGAACTTGCAGCAGACCGCACTCCCTATATTGACCAGGCAACTTCGCTGAATCTTTATATCCCGGCCGACGTCGAGAAATGGGACCTGTTGATGCTCCATTTCCGTGCGTGGGAACTTGGCGTGAAGTCGCTTTATTATCTGCGTTCCAAGAGTATCCAACGCGCTGGTTTTGCCGGCGGCGTAGAGGCGGACAACACGGCAGAAGCACCGGTGATGGAACTGGCTGCACAGACGGATTATGAAGAATGCCTGGCATGCCAATAGTTTTTCTCGAGGTGGTACTTTGACCGAGGGAGGCATCGATGGCCAACGGAATGACGATGTGGGTGATTGGAACATTGATCTGCGTTGGCGTCTTTCTGAATGGAATATGTTTTGCACGTATGACAAAGAATCCTTGGGCTGGTAAATCGCTCTTGGGAGCCGGTTGAAGGGGCAGACATGCCCATTCAGAAGGTACAATTACTAGGTCGAATCCAGATGGTATTTGCGCCTTTATTTTTGATTTTCTGGACTCTCTTGTTGCTTGGAGTCCTTGGCCCCGTTGAGGGCATACGAACGATAGAATTGAACTGAGGAAGAAACGATGTCCCTGTTAGAAGCCCGCAACTCTTATAAGCCCTTTGAATATCCCTGGGCCTATGACTTCTGGAAACGCCAGCAGCAGATCCACTGGTTGCCCGAAGAGGTGCCCTTGGGTGAAGACTGCCGCGACTGGGCGCAGAAGCTTTCGGACAATGAACGCAATTTGCTGACGCAGATTTTCCGTTTCTTCACGCAGGCCGACATCGAGGTACAGAATTGCTACCACGAGCAATACGGCCGCGTGTTCAAGCCCACGGAAATCAAGATGATGCTGACCGCGTTTTCCAACATGGAAACAGTTCATATCGCCGCGTACAGCCATCTGCTCGACACCATCGGCATGCCCGAAAGTGAGTATTCGGCTTTTCTGGAATATGAGGAAATGGCCGCAAAGTGCAATTACATGCACCAATTCGGCGTGGACAGCGATGAAGATATCGCCCGTACACTCGCGATGTTTGGCGGTTTTACCGAGGGTTTGCAGCTGTTCGCATCATTTGCAATGCTTATGAACTTTCCCCGCTTCAACAAGATGAAGGGCATGGGCCAAATCGTCAGCTGGTCAGTACGCGACGAAAGCCTGCACTGCGAAGGCATAACCAAGATGTTCCACGCATTCTGCGCTGAACGTAACTGCCTGACCAAATCGGTCAAGGAGGACATAATCGATTGTTGCCAGAAGGTCGTACGACTTGAAGACAATTTCATCGATCTGGCGTTCGAAATGGGACCCGTGCCCGGCATGACCGCAAAAGAGATCAAGCGCTATATTCGGTACATTGCGGATTGGCGCCTTGGCCAACTTGGCCTGCCGCAAATTTACATGGTCGAAGACCATCCATTGCCATGGTTGGCTCCATTGTTGAATGGCGTGGAACATGCCAACTTCTTTGAAACCCGCGCTACCGAATATGCCAAGGCGGCAACACGCGGTAATTGGAGCGAGGTCTGGGATAGTTTTGATGGACGCAAGAAGAAGATAATCGGTATCGAGGCTGCGGCAGAAAATGACGGTGTCGACATGTTTGAACAAGCCGGGGTTGCAGCAGAATAGACCTGCGCCCCAATGCGCAACACATAGGCAAATTGACAAAGCCCAGGGCTGATAAATATCCGCCCCCCCAGCGCGCTTATGCGAACTGGGGGGAGCCCGGTTGCGTTGCGCATGAGGGTATCAACCCGTGCGCTTGGCGATCGGGATACCCGAAGAGATATTACACGCATTTACATTGCGCTAACCTTGTTGTGCAAAACATGCCCAATGGCCCGCAATTCGACCTTCAGAATCATTGCTCCCTTGGCAGCCCTCACATTTTTTAGTGTCTATAAATTCACGCCGCCAAATGCACACATGAACAACGATGAGCAGATAGCGAGCGAGCGAGCCGTTTTTTATTCAAACTGCACCCATGTGCGCGCGGCGGGTAAGGCACCACTGTATCGCGGTGATCCCGGATATCACGAGCGCATGGATCGCGACGGCGACGGAATTGCTTGCGAGCCCTACCGCGGAAGATAGTCTCAAACAGAAATAATGGAGAGAGGTGGACGAAGGCACCGGTACGTATTTATATGTGCCACTTGCCCATTGCGTTTATTGTCGGCAATTTCTTTCCACTTTGATCCAGCGCAATGTGCCTTGGACCGAATTACTTAAAAGTAACGCCAACATCAAAATCAAAAAAGGAAAACTTTCCATGTCACATACCCCACATGAACTACACGACGAATTTCCCGACGCCACAGCCGAACTCCACGAACTGAAGACCTCGAACGAGCATTTCGGCAAGATCGCCACACATTATCATGAGGTAAACCGGGAGATCCACCGGATTGAAGCGGGTATTGACCCGGCATCGGATGATCGCACCGAACTGCTCAAGAAGGAACGGCTTCAGTTGCTGGATGAAGTTGCAAAGCTGATTGCTGCAACTCGCACGGAATCTGCGGCATGACGGCGCTTGCAGAAGTCCGCGCATCGTTGGTCGGGCGGCTGGCGCAATTGGAAGCACGGGCAAATCGAATTGAAAGCGAATTGACTGAGCCGATGAGCGCTGATTCTGAAGAACAGGCTGCGGAAATGGAAGATGATGCCGCGCTAGCAGCAGAAGACAATTTGGTGATCAAGGAGATCGGCGCCGTCCGCTCTGCGATTGGAAGGATCGATGCTGGTCATTATGGCAAATGCCTGTCCTGTGGCCAAGACATCACCCCGGCACGCCTTGCTGCCCTGCCCGAGGCAACCTCGTGCACCGATTGCATGCAGGGCGCTGGCTGATCCCATTGCTTGTTTGAAAAATGGGTTGCCTGTGCCATGAATAGCGCATGATCATCCAACTTGTCGTCTCCACGCTGATGGTAGTTATCACTGTCATCATCCACGGAGGTGGCCTTGCCATATTGGAGCGCATGCTGCGAGGTGAAGTGCAGATGGAGCGCGCGCACCATATTCCGGCGCTTTCCTTGAGAGCGATGATGTTCACGTTGGGACTTGTTTTGGCGCTTTTCGTGCTCCACGGCATCGAAATATGGCTATATGCCTTCCTTTTTGAAGCCTTGGGGGCAGTAACCGATCTCGAGACCGCGGTCTATTATTCGACCATCAGCTATTCTGGAATCGGCTATGATGACCGCTACATCGCCGCACCATGGCGGCTGGTTGCAGCGATCGAAGGCATAAACGGCCTTTTGTTGCTTGGCTGGTCAACCGCGTTCTTTGTAACCATCGTTGCAAAGCTCGGTCGCAGTTAGACTTGA
>JBATDO010000462.1:0-1706 GCA_049663505.1 Sphingorhabdus sp. | reverse complement strand
CGGTCAACCGCATCGTTGGAGGACTATAATATGCAAGTGGATCCCTTAATCTTGAAATTGAAGGCTGATCTGGACAGCTACCATCGCGACATGGTTGGCGCACGGCGCCTCACAGATAAGCAGTTGGACGCCATCGAGGCCCGAGGCGTTAAGATGGGGAAGGGGCTTAAAAATGGCTTTAACCTTGCCAAGACAGCCGCAGTTGGATTTATTGCCAGCATCGGCGTTCAAGCCATTACCAGCGCCATCAGTTCTGGCCTGCAATACGCGGCCAGCCTGGGCGAAATTGCTCAACAGTTAGGCGTCACAACCGACGAACTGCAAGAGTACCGCTACGCCGCTTCGCAGGCCGGTGTGAGCACCGAAGAGATGGATTTGGCCCTGACACAATTAACGCGCCGGATTGGCGAGGGGTTGCAAGGCACAAAGGCGCAGGCTGAATCCTTTGCAAAGCTTGGTATCAGTGTTCGAGATGCCGAGGGCAACGTGAAAAGTGCCGGAGAGGTCATTCCCGAAATTGCGGACGCAATGCAAAAGCTTGGCTCGGATGCCGAGCGATCTGCAATAGGCACCGACTTGTTCGGAAAGTCTTTCCAAAAGCTGTTGCCGTTGTTGTCCGGTGGATCCAATGGCGTCAACGAGTTGCGCAATGCGGCACAAAAGCTTGGCATTGTCCTTTCGAGCGAACAGATCGCAAAGGCTGATGAGACTGCGGACAAGCTGGACGCGGTTAAACAGGTGTTGCAAGCGAAGATTGCAGGCGTGGTGGCCGATAATGCGGGCAGCATACTTGAACTGGCAGACGCGCTTTCCAGCCTTGCTGAGACGGCTATCAAGGCCGCAGCGGCACTCCCCAAGGCATGGGCGGCAGCGAAGAACCCCAACAACTTCCTAGAAAGCATCACTGGCTTTGATACGCTGACAGGCAAGGCCAAACGGTCAACGGACTATAGGGCAGGGCGTGCGATAACCGCACAAGCTACCAAGGCAAGCGCATCCGCACGTGGCGACGTTTATTCAACCGGCGGGCGCCGTGGGGGCTTCAAGGCTGACAAATCCAACTTTGGCGGCAACAGCTTGGAGAGCATCCTGGGTGGCACCGAATTTGGCGCAATCCTGCAACAGGCCAAGGGTGAATTTGGCAGTGCCAAGGGAATGCCTGACATTAAGGGTATTGGCAGCATCATCGATATGTTCAGCAAACCTGCCGAGACGGTAGCGGCCAAGTTGAGCGAATGGGCTGTAAGTATCGAGCAAATCACCGCAGACGTTGCTGTTGCCGACGCTGCAATCATTGGCAATGCACAAGCTGTTGCCGATGCACAGAAACAGCGCATTGAAGCCGATCGCAAGGCCGAGCAATTACGCATTCAGCAAGATGACACAATCAAGGGTGCCAAACAATCTGAACTGATTGCGCTGAATAACCGACTTGCGGCTGCAAAAAGTGCCGAGGTCGACCAGGAATTGGTTGCAGAAAACCAGCGCAGGCTAGCCGATGCGATTGGCAAACAGGCCGATAGGGAACTGGCAGCGCTCGATGATGACGCGCGAACGCTTGCAACTTTGGCCGACCTTGCCACAACGCGCCAAGCACGACTTGATATTGAGCGCAGCATCCTCGCAATCCAGCAAAAGATTGAGGCCAAAGTGCTTGAGGAAGCGATAGCACGTGGAGATATTGCGGACGCGGCGACGGCACGCGC
>JBATDO010000461.1:0-2712 GCA_049663505.1 Sphingorhabdus sp. | reverse complement strand
GGCATAGTCCTCGTTGAAGATGTTCTGTCCCCACAATTCTATTGCCCATTTATCATCCGGGCCACGCAATCCAATGCGCGCATTGAACACAGCAAATCCGTTCTGTTCCTTTTGTGGGAAAAGGTCGGAGCCGGTGTTGTAATCGCTGGTCATGCGGCCATCGACATAAAACAGACCCGACATGCCGCCTGTGCCGATGTCCGGGGTCCAAGTGATCGAACTCGTTGCAACAATTTCGGGCGCGTTAGACAAGTTGTCACCCGGCAACTTGCGCAACGCTGCATCGAGTGGAGCGCCCGATTTATTGCCAACCAGATTGTTACGATAACTCGTGTTGGCATAGGTCATCCCCGCAGCGACCCTGAAGTTGCGTGCAGGAGAAAGTGATGCCTCCAGTTCTAAGCCTTCTGCACGCACGCCGTAGCTCACGTCACCTGCTGGGCAGGCACCCGTGGTCGAGCTACCATCACGGTCGGCGCCTGCAAGATCAGCCGAGCAACCATTGATCGTTTGCACAAGGAACACGGTACCGTTGAAGGTGTTCAACTGGAAGTTGCTGAAGTCCGAACGGAAAACAGATGCGCTGAGGCTGAAAGGTCCGGTGGAGTATTTGGCTCCAATCTCGTAGCTGTCGACGAGTTCCGGATCAAACTGCAGGCCTCTGACCAAGCCTTGTGCACCACCAGGGGTGGCCGCAAATGGCAGGATCGGAGACTTCAATGCCGAACGATCGAGGTTGAACCCACCAGCCTTGTAGCCACGTGCAAAGCTCGTGTAGACAAGCAGGTCGTCAACAGGTTTCCATGAAAGGATAGCCGTTCCTGTAAACTCGTCTTCGCTGCGCTTGTCGTTGATCGACACGCCGTTCAGTTCCGCTGTAGAATTTCCCTGGCAACCCAATCCTATCAGTGCCCC
This sequence comes from Sphingorhabdus sp., assembly GCA_049663505.1. Taxonomy (GTDB): domain Bacteria; phylum Pseudomonadota; class Alphaproteobacteria; order Sphingomonadales; family Sphingomonadaceae; genus Sphingorhabdus_B. The sequence goes on along the minus strand of JBATDO010000461.1, from coordinate 1,797 downwards.
GGCCAGCGCACGAGCAGTTGCCGTCGTTAATGGGTTGGTGAGATCATCAAGCACGAGGCCCTGTATGGTTGTGCATGCCGTGTTGTCATTGCCGAAGGTTGCGTTGAATTTCTTCTTGTCGTTGGTGTACCGAAGTCCGAGAGTTAAATCGAGCGTGTCGGTAATGTGCAAGATATTGTGGGTAAACAGCGCCCAGTTGCTGTCGCGCTGGAAATAGCGGTCGTTGGTGGTGCCCAAGTCATTGAGCGAATCCAGGCGCGTGAAAGCGGCAACGATATCCGGCCCTGAAATGCCAGATGCCCCGCCAATTGTTGCAGGGCCGACGCCAGGCAGGACGCACGACGGGCTCGTTGGAGAATACAGTCCAGCCAGTCCACCACCCGAAATTATGCGGCAGGTTGCAAACCGTCCATATTGATCACCAAACCGCAGATTGTCGCGCACAGTCAGTTTTTCGTTGGCATAGAAGCCACCAACCAACCAGTCGAGCTTGCCACCAAAGGCCTCTCCTTGCAGACGCAGTTCTTGGGTAAATGTGTGAAACTGCCGGTAAGCGTCACCTGTTGGTTCGCGGTAGAGGATATCTACTGCCCCATAATCAGTGTCCGAAGCCTGGCCCGATCGATATTGGCGGTAGCCGGTGATCGAGGTCAGTTTTGCGTTTCCAAAGTCGTAATCTATTTGGCCGGAAAAGCCATAATCCTTTGTTTCACCGGCAAAACTGCGACCTGGGCTCACTGATATGGCTCGGCCATAGCCTTGGTTGAATCCAGCAATCGGTTGACCAAGGTCACGCAACACGTTGATGATGTTGTTGCCGGTCGCCTGCAACGGTGCGAGTGGCGTGGATGGGTTGTTGAGATTGCCGATATAAGGGTTGACCGTCCCATCAACATAGGTGGCAGCGCAGCATTTCTCGTCGCGGAACGTGTAGTCAGCGATCAGGCGAACGGAAAGGGCATCTGTGGGTTCAAACAACAACTGTCCACGCAGAAAATAGCGATTGCGATCGTTCACGTCAGTGTTGTTGGTCGTGTCGCGATAGAAACCATCTCGCTTGACCCATATCCCGTCGATGCGCGCAGCGATCGTTTCACTAATCGGGCCGGTGACACTTCCGCCCAGTCGCCAATAATCGAAATTGCCATAAGTCAATTCGCCCGCGGCGCCAAAACTGAACTCGGGCTTTTTCGAATAGATGCTGATGAGGCCAGCTGACGAATTGCGTCCGCCCAGCGTTCCCTGGGGGCCGCGTTGGACTTCCACTCGGTCAATCTCACCCAGCTCGTTGAGCCCGATCCCTGATCGCGATCGATAGACGCCGTCGATGAACACCGGGACCGAGCTTTCAAGTCCGGGGTTGTCGCCGACAGTTCCAATTCCGCGGATCCGTGCCGAGCCATTGGCTTCGCTTCCGGTCGAGGAAACAAGAAGAGACGGTGCGACCTGATTTAGTTGCCGGATGTCGTTTGCGCCGCTGTTCTGAAGTGTTTCGGCATTCACTGCGGAAATTGCGACCGGCACGTCGGACAGCAATTGCGTGCGCCCTTGGGCCGTGACCACAATTTCCTGGTCTTCGGCCGCAGCATCATCTGCTTGCGGGGTATCTTGTGCATGTGACAGGCTAGGCAGCGCCAAGGCCAGGCAGGCAGCAGATAGGTTCAAAATATGGCTAAGCTTCGGTGTACGACGCGTCATAATCCATCTCTCCTGTTAAATTCTTATTTGAGAGAGAACTTACGCAAGTTGTGCAAGATTGTAATGCTGGAAGTGGCCGATTTGCATCAAAATTTGTGC
>JBATDO010000460.1:0-3322 GCA_049663505.1 Sphingorhabdus sp. | reverse complement strand
ATGCAACCTTATTCCAAGCGCATCGTTCATGTGGGTGGCCCTGGCACCGGCCAGACAACCAAGATGGTAAACCAGATCGCGTTTGCCGGTGTCATACAATCGCTCTCGGAAGCGTTGCGTTTTGCTCAATCGGCCGAGCTTGATGTCGAAAAGGTCTACGAGGCTATTTCAGGCGGTGCGGCACAGAGCTGGCAGATGGATAACCGGTGGGCAACAATGGCAAGGGACGAGTTCGAATTCGGTTTCGCTGTTGACTGGATGCGCAAGGACCTAGGGCTCGCATTTGACGAGGCACGGGCCAATGGCGCAACACTCCCCATCACCGCACTTATTGACCAGTTTTATGCCGACGTTCAGCAAATGGGCGGCGGCAGGCTCGATACGAGTTCGATTGTAAAAAGGTTGCCCAAGGGATGAAAAACGCGCTTCTTGCAGTCGCTCTACTAGCAATCACAAGCCCTGCATATGCAGATGGCCTGGTCGAGAATGTCAATGGAATCACGCTTGACCAGGGTGGAAAGGTCATCCGCTTCAACGCGATACTCGTGGGCAAGGATGGCAAGGTCACCCAGTTGCTGACCAACAAGGAAAAGCTCCCCAAACAGCTTGACTTCCGCCATGACGGTCGCGGTGCAACGATGCTCCCTGGCCTAATCGATGCTCACGGTCATGTGATGGACCTGGGATTTCAACAAATGACACTCGACCTGTCAGCTACCAATAGCCTGGCCGAGGCCCAAGCTGCTATCAAGGCCTATGCACAAAAAAACCCCGACCGTCGATGGATCGTAGGCCGCGGCTGGAACCAGGAAAAATGGGGACTGGGCCGTTTTCCCACTGCGGCCGAACTGGACATTGCGGTTGCCGACCGCCCGATATGGTTGGTGCGAGTCGACGGCCATGCAGGCTGGGCCAATAGCCGCGCGATGGAAATTGCCAATATTAGCGGCGCTACCAAGTCACCACCGGGAGGACGAATCGAGGTCGTTGGAGGAAAGCCAGCCGGAACCTTCGTTGATGCAGCATCTAAATTGATCGCGAAATTTGTGCCATCGCCCAAGCCAGCTGAACGCGATCTCGCCTTGGCAGAGGCGCAGCGCAAGTTGCTGTCGCAGGGAATTACGGCGATTGCCGACATGGGTACCTCGATCGAGGACTGGCAAAGCTATCGTCGTGCAGGCGATGGCGGCTGGCTGTCTGTGCGGATATTTGGCTATGCCGCTGGCATAGAAAATATGGTTGCAATCGCTGGTCCGCGTCCAACGCCCTGGTTGTATGACGACAAGCTGCAGCTCGGTGGAGTGAAGCTCTATCTCGACGGCGCGCTTGGCAGCCGCGGCGCATGGCTGAAAAAGCCATATGCAGATGCGCCAGGACAGACGGGCCTCCAGTTCCTTGCAAGTGCGGAAATCCGCAATCTCATGGTGCGTGCATCGATGGATGGCTTTCAGACAGCCGTCCATGCCATCGGTGATGCTGCCAATGCCGAGGTGATTGGCGCCGTGGAAGAGCTGTCAGAATCGTATAAGGGCGACCGTCGTTGGCGGATCGAACATGTCCAGATTGTCGATCCTGCAGACCTGGATCGCCTTTCCAAGAACGGCATCATTTCATCGATGCAGCCTGTTCACCAGACTTCTGACCGATTTATGGCAGAGGCTCGACTGGGACCTGACAGGCTTAAAGGCGCTTATGCATGGCAGTCGATTTTGAGAGCGGGCGGGAAGCTGGCCTTCGGTTCCGATGTTCCCGTGGAATCAGCAGATCCATTTGCAGGTCTTGCCACGGCAATGACCCGTGAGGATGCTTCAGGCCAACCCTTTGGTGGCTGGCGTCCCGAAGAACGGGTAACCCGCGAGCAGGCTCTTGCCGGATTTACGATAGGTGCAGCCCATGCGGCATTTGCCGAAACCAAGGTGGGATCACTCACCCCTGGACATCATGCCGACTTCATCTTGATCGATGTCGACCCCTTGCTTGCCTCACCCAGCGAACTGCGCAAGGCAATCGTCAAGGAAACATGGGTTGGCGGCCGGCCAGTATACAAGAACAGCGGAGCAGAAGCCGCCAACAATGGAGAAGAGAGATAATGGCACGCGCATGGACATTGGTTAGCCGTCCGAAAGGACTCCCCGACGACAGCAATTTCGCACTGGTGGAAATCCCCGATGCGCCTCTCGGGCAGGACGAGTTCCGGATCGCCAACAGCTGGCTATCAGTCGACCCGTATATGCGCGGCCGCATGAACGACGCCAAGAGCTACGCCGACCCCTTCGAATTGAACGAGCCCATGACCGGTGGCGCGGTCGGTATCGTCACCGAGAGCAACAATGCCGACTACCCTGTCGGCACAAAGGTACTTCACATGGCAGGTTGGCGCGACTGCGTGGTGATGGGGGGCAGCAATACCGCTCCTGCAGCCATGCCCCCCGTCAAGTTGCCTGAGCTGGGTGTCCCTGACCAACATTGGCTAAGCATTATTGGAATGCCAGGTGGCACAGCATGGTTCGGCCTTCTCAAGGTCGCAGCCGCGAAGTCTGGTGAAGTTGTATTCGTATCGGCCGCGGCTGGGGCTGTGGGTTCGACACTCGTCCAGATCGCAAAGGCCAAAGGGATGAAGGTCATTGGATCGGCCGGGGGAGCTGACAAGTGTGCGTGGGTCAAGGAACTGGGCGCGGATGCAGTAATCGACTACAAGGCAGGCAAGGTCCTGCTGCAACTCGCAAGTGCTTTGAAAGACATGGGTGAAAGCGGCATCGACGTGTACTTTGACAATGTCGGCGGAGAGCATCTGGACGCAGCCTTGGCATCATCGCGTCCATGGGCACGGTTTGCAATTTGCGGCATGATCGATGTCTATAATGATTTCAAGGCTCAGCCGATGCAATATCTCCCGATGATCATTGGGAACCGTGTCACCATAAAGGGTTTCCTTTATCCCGATTTTCTTGGGGACCTGGCTGAATTCAATGCAGACATGGCATCCCTTATCCAATCGGGGGCGGTCAAGGGCCGCGAAACAGTGAAGCATGGACTAGAGGCGACACCGGAAGCATTTCTGGGCCTGTTCAGTGGAGAAAATACCGGCAAGATGCTCGTAAAGCTCTGAGCGGCAAATTTGGTTAGCAAGGGGGCGGCTCATGCCGCCCCCTTGGCTTGCCACGCTGATACAATGACACCACTCAATGCTGCACCTATGCTGCGCAGCATTTATTTCCTTTTGTTCAGACTCCCTAGTCGATCGAGGCGGCTACCCGATCGATTTTTCACCACCTGACGCATCAGAAAACCGTAGCGTTAACTTGGGCAATGTTGCACAATA
>JBATDO010000459.1:0-3768 GCA_049663505.1 Sphingorhabdus sp. | reverse complement strand
ACCATAGGGCTTCATACGCTCCGATCTCTAGACAGGCATCAATTGGATGATTCAGCATCGCACTGTTTGAGGTTCGAGCATTCCAGAGGCTGGTTTGGTGCATCGAGGTTCCTTTATCCATACGAGTAAAGCCGATCCATCACCAATCGGTCAGGCCAAGAAGGTGGTCCGGCAATCACAACAAGGTGTCAAGATGAGAACATACAAAGAACAAATATGAGATGCAACTTTGATTTTATCACGATCGAACCAGCACGCTTGGCTAGCGAGGACGATTTCTTGTTGCAGCATTTGTTGTCTCGACAATATCCTCTTTAGCCGTTGGCGCAGATTAGCAAGGTTTAAAGCAACCGCTATTGAGCGGCAAACCGAAATAACCAATAATGAAGGCAATCATCGAGTGCTTTTCCATTGAAGGCACCGTGTGGTCGGCTGAAGTGTTAGCACTTTCCTTTTCTCACGGCCAGGCTGGTCAAACAGGTCAGCGGACATGCCTCCAGGGCTTCAGGACAATGTCCCGGTGCACCATCACCCGCAGGGGAAAACCGGGCCTAATATTGATGGTAGGCGCAATGTCGAGGTTGCGCGCGGCGAACTGTTCGCCGGCTGTCGATGTGCTTGTCTGCGCTGCCTCGCGCAGTGCACCAATCAGGCCGCGCTCATGGCCGGCGCTCAACTCGGTGCCAATACCAAGGAGGGTCGCCACGGCGACCCCTTTGAGCATTTGCAGGTCGTGAAAATCTACCTGGTCCGCAAGACCGGAATAGCCCGACGCATCGGTTGCGGGCGCGTTATCGAGCATGATCGAAGCGCCGTCAGGCAGGACAAGTCTTTGCCAGACCAGCAGCACGCGCTTTTGACCAAAGGCGATGGCATTGTCATATCTGCCGACAAGCCTCGCGCCCTGGGGCACGAGGACATGGCGGCCGGTCACGCTGTCACGCACATTTTCGGTGACCTGTGCGATCACTGTACCGGGGAGGTCGGAATTGACCCCTGTGATGAGGCTTGCCGAAATCGTCGTGCCGGTGTGCAACATGAACGGCGACAAGGCGGGCACAAGCGTGTGGGCATTGGTTGCGGGTCCGGCATTGCCTGCCAAAAATGATGACCTGGCCGCTGCGCGTTGCGGGTCGCTCCCGGGCAGCATTTGCGTGGCAGCCTCGTCATCAGGCATCGATGCCGCGCTTGCAGTTGTGTCGGGTGCAGTTGCGCGGGCCTGGAGCGCGAACATCACCGGGGCACTGCGGCTGGCTTGCCCGTCTTCGAAATCTGCACGGACTCGAGATCGCCTGCGGCGCGGCGCCAAAACCATGTCCGCGTCATCAGCGTTACCGCTTGCCATGGACCGCTCAACATTTCGCTGGTGGGCAAGGATTGGACGGCCGAGATCTCCCGGGAGTGGCGGACCGAGCTTTGGGATGTCGCCATAAGAGCCCGGGACCCCTGCCAATGCGTCAGGAGACCCGCCGGCCACGAATTCGGCGCTGTCGTCGCGCTCCCTTGCAGGCACGAATGCATCGGGGCTGAGGGCTAACCAGGTGGCGCAGACCAGAAACAATGATATGGTCACACTGCCCGCGATTATGACGTTACGGCGGACGCGGACCGGACGCCTCGGCCGACCCCGCAGCACGAGAGTTTCAGGGTCGGCCTTTGGGAGTGCGGCGCTTGGAACTTCAGGTCCAGTGTCGGTCATTTCTGTTTCCCCCGCCTTTGTGTGCCGGAGCCTTTTTTCGCCCGTGTGCGTTCGATCCGCACCACGTCCTGATGCTTGCTGCCCAGGCGCAGTTCGGCGTCCGAAAACAGACGGTCAACGATATAATAATTGGCTCGTACGCGGTAATTGACCAATTGCACCTCGCCTTTTGGGCCTTTGACGAACAAGGGCGGCGCCTCACCTTGCCCGAGCGTTTGGGGGAACTCGATGAACACCTGGACGCCGTCGTCAAAGGCACGAAGCGGACGCCATGACGGCGTATCGCCGCTGATCCGGTATCCGAAATTGAGGGCAGCATTCATGTCGCTGCTCTTGGGGATCACCGCCTCGGGCTCGACATATTGCCTGCTGATCGCGAGCAGGCCGTCTGCCGGGTAGGTCCAGGACAGCATCGCCATTGCCGTCCTCTCGGTGCTTTCCAGCTGCAGGTGATAGACGCGGCGCGTGGTTGCAATGACGAGGTTGGTTTTCAGGCCCGGTGCATTTGGTTTTACCAATATATGCGTGCGCTTGCTTTCCCCGGTGCCGCTGCTCGTATCGCCGATCGTCCAGCGAACGGTGTCCCCCGATGCGACCGAGACCAGGCCCTCGCCTGGCTGGAGGGCGATGTCGCTGACCTCGCCTGGAGAGGCATAGAGGCGGTATACCGCGCCCTCGGTGAAGCGGTAGACTTGTGCGGCATTGATATAGTCATGGCCCGTTGGTTCCTGGAGTGCGGCGCGATTGGCGGCATCGACCCTACCGCGCGGCGAACTGCCCTCGCCTTCGAGCGGCGCACGCAGTCCCGACCTTACCCGGGCACTGCGATTTCGGGCATAATCTCGGGGACCGAGCACATCCTGGGCCAAGCCAGGTGGAAAAGGCCCGCCTGCAAGGTTATCAGCCGGGACTTGAAGGTATCCGGAAATGGTATCAGCAGGCTGACAAAGCGCAGGCGAAGTCGCGAGCACCGTGCCGAGCGAGCACAGCAACAATGAGTTTATCATGGATTTGTCCTTTCGTCAGAGGGGATGAAGCGGCGGGTGGGTTCTGTGGACACACCCGCCTGGATCTGGGCAAGCGGACCTGGCGCCTGCAAATTGTCCGGGCCTGTCACAGCGCCAAGTTCGCGTGACCAGGCAATGGCATCGACATAGATCCCCAAGGGGTTCTTTCGCAGGACCTCGAGCTTGTGCGGCGGCTTCACGATGATAGTGATGATCGCGGTCCAATGCGCACGGCCGCCAAGGTTGCCGCGCGAATATTGGCTTTCGATCCACTTGACCTGGAACGACTTTTCAGACGCGCGCACGACCGATGTCACCTGGACCGATATGCTTTTTTCGCCAACCTGGGAAAAAGGAGCGCTCTCGCGCGCATGTTCGCTCAGGAACCGGGCGCCGTTGTCGGTGGTGTAATCATAGGCCGACAGCCAATTCTCGCGCACGATGACCGGGTCGAGGGAGAGCCCGCGCACCTGGGCCACGAAACGGGCAAGGTGCCAGGACAGCTGGGGGTCAGTCGGCTGATAGACCTGGTCGGCAGGAGCGAGTGCGCGTGCCTCCCCCAGTTCATCGACGGCAACGACGTAAGGGACGACCCGGCTTTGTCCCGACTGCCACACGAGCGCACCGGAAAGCCCGCAGGCAAGGACGAACGTGCCAAATGCCATCAACCGCCAGTTGCGCGCCTGCAGGCGTGCTGAACCGATGCGTTCATCCCATATCTGGCCTGCGCGCTGATACGGAGTGACAGGCTCCGGGGTTACCCCGTAGCGCTGGAGCGAGCGGGTAAAGACAGGGCGGTTAAAAATCATCAGGTTCAATCCTTTTCGTCAATGTCTGGATTTGCGCCGCTACCGCCCTTGTCGCCGTCGCGTAGCGCGTGGATGGCAAGTTGTCGGTGTTGCCGGAGTGATTGCTGGCCTTGCATCTTCGCCGCCCATGCCGGCATGTTTGCATCCTGCGCCGAGGCTGAAGTCGGGCCGCCAGGCTTTCCTGGTCCCTCGCGCTTTCCAATTGCCTCGCCAAAAGGCTGCGCGACAGGGGCCTTGGCAGCGGTCGCGGTAC
>JBATDO010000458.1:0-10372 GCA_049663505.1 Sphingorhabdus sp. | reverse complement strand
GCGCTGGTCCGTCGCTTGGCGCTGACGTTACCGAATTAACGCCAGCGAAGCATTGAAGCGTTGAGTTCACTGATTGAGCGGACGCCCATGAGTTTCATGTCGCGTTCGATTTCGTCACGAAGTTTAGTGACTATTCGTTGAACTCCGGGTTCGCCCGCAGCAGCAAGCGCGTACAAGTATAACCTGCCACCTGAACATGCGGTTGCTCCTGCTGCAATGGCCTTGAGGACGTGGCTGCCGCGCCGCACGCCGCCGTCGCAGATGATATCAATTTTGCCACCAACGGCGTCTGCGATTTCGGAAATCTGGTCAAACGGTGAGCGCGATCCATCCAACTGTCGACCTCCATGGTTTGAAACCATAATGGCAGTCGCCCCGATATCGACGGCACGTCGTGCGTCGTCTACGGACATGATTCCCTTGAGGCAGAAATGACCACCCCAATCCGACCTCACCTTTTCGGCCATTTTCCAGTCCATTGAAGGATCAAGCATCGAATTGAAATAGTCCGCAACCGAAACCGCTACGTTCGTGCCAGCATCGACATGGGTTTGCAGATTTGGCAGCGCAAACTTTTCACGAAACACGTAGTTCAATGCCCATCTGGGGTGAATAGCGTAGCTCAGTAAAGATGCCGGGGTAAATCGGGGTGGAGAAGTGAAGCCGCTTCGTAGGCAACGTTCACGGTTACCCGAGACTATTGTGTCGACAGTCAATGCAATGGCATCGAACTTTGCCGCCTTGCATCGTTCGATCATTGAATTGTTCAGTCCCTTGTCCTTGTGGATGTAAAGCTGGAACAATTTGGGTGACGTTATCGTCGCGCCTATTTCTTCGATGCTGACCGTTGCAAGAGACGATATTCCGAACCACGTGTCATGACTTTGTGCCGATGCAGCAACTGCCCGTTCGCCCTGCCAATGGAAAAGGCGCTGGAGCGCTGTGGGGGACAGCATCAATGGCATTGCTGTCCTACGGCCCATCACTGTGACGCCCATGTCGATTTCGGATACGCCTGCGAGAACCCTGGGTACCAGATCGCAGTCGTCGAATGCGGACGTATTGCGAGCTTTTGTACGCTCGTCATCTGCCGCACCGTCAATGTAATCAAAAATGGGTGACGGGAGTCGTGCCCGGGCCAGCGATCGAAAATCGTCGACGTTATGACAATCAGATAAGCGCATGACTGGTTACAAAATGCCTTGGAAGTAATTGCAGCTGCTGGGATTGCCTGTCTGCAATCCCTTCTTCAATGCTGCCATGCGTTGTTCGGAGGTGCCGTGGGTAAACATGCTTTCGACGGGCCGTTGACCCGCTTGTTGCATCAATGTGTCGTCCCCGATCGCGTTGGCTGCAGTCATGCCCTCTTCGATATCGCCAGCCTCTATGCGGTCTGCATTTCTTGCTGCCCAGACACCTGCGTAGCAGTCTGCCTGCAGTTCCATGCGCACTTGTAACTGGTTGCCATCAGCTCTGCTGACCTTACCTTGCATTTGTCTAACCTTGTCAGCTGTCCCAGTGAGATTTTGAATATGGTGACCAACCTCGTGCGCGAGTACATATCGGCGAGCAAAGTCACCACCGGCTCCCATTTGTTTGTCCATCTGGGCAAAGAAGTCGGTATCAAGATAGACGCCATTATCAGCAGGGCAATAAAATGGACCCATTGCCGATTGTGCAGCGCCACATCCAGATTGACCTTGCTGGCTATAGAATGCCAGCTTCGGCCGTTGATAACCCTCGAGAAGCTGTGCCCATGTCTGGTCGAGAGACGACAATGTGTCACACGCCTCCTTGCTTCCAGCGTCGATCGAGCAGATCGATTGTGTGTCGGTACCTGCCTCGGCACGTTCGCGGCTGGAGCTGGGTGCGGACACTTCGCCCAGCTGAAGCATTCCGCTGTTCAAAGCGAAGTATCCGACAGCGGCGATAATCAAAATTGTTGTGCAACCCATCTTCCGTCCGAGCAACATAGGCAAGAAGCCTAACAACAGCGAGAAGATCCCGCCACCACCGGAAAAACCACCTCCAAAATTTCCGCCCCGCTGGTCTTCAACGCGAATGCCATCATCAAAATCATCAAGGCGCACAGCAAAAATCTCCAAAGTTGAATGACAGAATTGCGCTTTTGGCTAAAAACCGCAAGGAAGAACGATAACCTTTCCACTATTTAAATAAGGACCTGTTCGGAATGTTCCTCAAAGGCAGAACTGCACTCATTACTGGCTCCACGTCTGGCATTGGCCTTGGATATGCGCGTGCTCTTGCAGCTGAAGGCGCAAATGTCATGATCAACGGCTTTGGAGATCCAGCCGTGATCAGCGAAATTGTTGACGATCTGGGCAGGATCAGTGGAAATGGTGCTCTGCACTGTGGCGCCGACATGACAAGGCCAGAAGAAATTCGCGAAATGGTCGCAACATGTACCCAGAAGCTCGGCGCGCCGGATATATTGATCAACAATGCCGGGATCCAGCATGTGGCGCCAGTTGACGAGTTCCCGGATGACAAATGGGACGCCATCATTTCGATTATCCTTTCGTCAGCTTTCCATGCCACCAAGGCGGCATTGCCGGGGATGAAATCCCGTGGATGGGGCAGGGTGATCAACACCGGGTCGATGCACAGCCTTGTAGCCAGCCCATATAAGTCTGCTTACAATGCAGCAAAGCACGGTCTTGCAGGCTTTACCAAGACGGTAGCGCTGGAAGTCGCAACCCAAGGGATCACAGTCAATTGCATTTGCCCCGGTTATGTGTGGACTCCGTTGGTCGAAAATCAAATTCCAGACACGATGAAAGCGCGCGGATTAACCCGTGATCAAGTGATCAACGATGTCTTGCTCGCAAATCAGCCACAAAAGCAGTTCGTGCAGGTGGAGCAACTTGCAGCACTGGCACTATTTCTGTGCCGCGACGAGGCGAGCGCGATGACCGGAGCAAATTTGAGTGTCGATGGGGGATGGACGGCACAGTAACGCGCGACTAGCGTGCCAACAAATAGCTGGGGAGCAATTCAATGAAAAACTATCTAGGAACAGCCGCAATTGCAGCATTGGCCTTGGTGTCGCCAACCGCGCAGGCAGAAGATATCCGCAAGGCGATCGAAATTGACATGCCATCACTCATGGAGATCTACCGTGATCTCCATGCTAATCCTGAGCTGAGTTTTCAAGAGTTCAAGACGGCATCGAAGTTGGCGGAAGAGGCGCGTATTCTTGGATTCGAGGTCACTCAACGCGTCGGACAGACCGGTGTGGTAGCTGTGATGAAAAACGGCCCCGGGCCGGTTGTGATGATCCGGGCAGACATGGATGGTTTGCCAGTGGTCGAGCAAACAGGACTTGCATATGCATCCAAAATCAAGGGAATTAGCAAGTCGGGGGTCGAGACAGGTGTGATGCATGCCTGCGGTCATGATACGCATATGACTGCCTGGGTAGCCACGGCGCGCCGTTTGGTCGCGAACAAGGACAAATGGTCAGGCACATTGGTCATGATATTGCAGCCGGCTGAAGAAATTGGTTCGGGTGCGCGAGCAATGTTGGCGGATGGGCTGTTTACGCGTTTTCCAAAGCCCAAATATGTGATCGGTTTTCACGATGCTGCGAACTTTCCTGCAGGTGCGATAGGCTATTCGTCAGGATTTGCTCTCGCCAATGTCGACAGCGTGGATATAAAGGTGAAGGGAGTGGGCGGTCACGGCGCGTATCCTCAGACAACCAAAGACCCGATTGTTCTTGCGTCACGGATTGTCGGTGCACTGCAAACGCTGGTCAGTCGCGAAGTCGATCCACAAGATGCAGCCGTCGTGACAGTGGGGAGCATCCACGGTGGTGCCAAGCACAATATCATATCCGATGAAGTCATCATGCTGCTCACCGTGCGTAGCTATTCCGACGAAACTCGGAAATTATTACTGGAAGGAATACGCAGAATTGTCAAAGGCGAGGCGATTGCTGCCGGAATGCCGGAAGATAAGGCGCCTGAAGTAACTGTCGCTGAAAACGAATTCACCCCCGCGACGTACAATACCCCCGAACTCACTGCGAGAATGGCAGTGCTGTTCAAATCTCGGTTTGGCGAAAAGCGGGTCATTGCGACACCGCCGGTAATGGGCGGCGAAGATTTCAGTGAATTTTATCGAGCCGACAAGGCAAATATTGAAAGTCTTATCTTCTGGGTGGGTGGGGTTCCGCAAGTTCAATATGATGAAGCGTTAAAAGCTGGAAAGGCGTTGCCATCCCTGCATTCCCCTTTCTGGGCTCCTGACGCAGAGAAAGTCATATCAACGGCTGCAGAAGCCATGTCCGTGGCGGCAATGGATTTGATGAAGAAGTGAAGGAACGCTCTGGTCCAGCCGTGAATTAAGACCCTCAGTAATCCGAAACTCTGCTACTATCAGTTGTTGGCGGCTGTCGAACCGTCCGTCTGAACTTCGGGCGCTTGCGAGCCATATGGCTGAGGCATTTTGTAGCCTTGATAGGTGCCGGGCACCTGCGCTGTTAATGGTTGTTGTTGTTGTTCTGACGAGTTGGACGTTTCGTCGGCGGATTGTTGGGTCGAACCATTCACATCAAGGATCGGGTTGCCATCAATTGTAGGCTCACCAAATTTCACATCTGTGTCCACAATTTCCGAAGGCAGCTCTTGAACTATTTGCTGTGGCTCGGGAGCACCAGCATTGTCGATTGGGTCTTCGCTGCTGGCATGCGGAGATGAACCAGTCTTTTCCAGCTTAGGGGCAAAGGGTACTTCAGAAGGGGTCAATAGTGCAAGTAGACCGGCTATGCCCAAAACAACTGCCAGTACTTTCGAAATATTGTCCATTGTCGATTCCATTGCGAACTTGCCTGGGGGCATAGCTTGATGCTGTTAACATTCTGTTAGCAATGACAGGGGCTGAAAAAAACCGCCGGCATTTCTGCCGGCGGATAGGTGTTTTCCTCCCCAGGAAAACTTGAAAACATCTAGGCTCTATTTTCCGCCGGCACTACCCAGGCGGTGATAAAGTCGGGCAAACTTGATCGATTCAGGCTTGTCCTTGATTACCTCAAGATAGTGTACCACTGCTTGCCGAAGCAGAGTAAAGTCCTCAGTTGATAAGACGGCGCGGGAACGCGAAGGTTCGGTCATTGGTCTTCTCCAAGTTCAACCAAATTGGTTCATAGTGTTGTGAGTACCGCCGGCTTTCAAAGCGGCTTCGCCGGCAAAATATTCCTTGTGGTCATCACCGATGTCCGACCCTGACATGTTTTGGTGTTTGACACACGCGATGCCTTGGCGAATTTCCTGGCGCTGCACGCCCAAGACGTAACCCAGCATACCTGCTTCGCCGAAATATTCTTTGGCCAGGTTGTCCGTCGACAATGCCGCGGTGTGGTAGGTTGGCAATGTGATCAAATGGTGAAAAATTCCGGCTCGCTTTGCACCGTCAGCTTGGAACGTGCGGATCCGCTTGTCGGCTTGTTCTGCCAGCTCAGTTTGATCATATTTGACACTCATCAGATCTGCACGATCATATTCGGATACATCAAGGCCCTCAGCCTTCATCGCGTCATATACTTGCTGGCGGAAGTTCAAAGTCCAGTTAAATGAGGGCGAATTGTTGTAAACGAGCTTTGCGTTTGGAACTACCTCACGGATCCGGTCCATCATGCCTGCAATTTGTTCAACATGCGGTTTTTCGGTTTCTATCCACAAGAGATCCGCGCCATTTTGAAGCGAGGTGATGCTGTCTAGCACGCAACGGTCTTCCCCGGTTCCTGGACGAAATTGATACAGGTTTGACGCGAGGCGCTTGGGGCGTAACATCTTGCCATTACGATTAATGATGACGTCGCCATTGCGTGCAGTCGCCGGATCAATCTCTTCGCAATCGAGAAAACTGTTATATTGATCGCCGATATCGCCGGCTTCATTGGAAACAGCGATTTGCTTGGTTAACCCAGCGCCAAGTGAATCGGTGCGGGTTACGATGATCCCGTCTTCAACCCCAAGTTCAAGGAATGCGTAACGGCAGGCACGTATCTTTGCCAAGAAGTCCTCATGCGGAACGGTTACCTTGCCATCTTGATGCCCGCATTGTTTTTCGTCCGAGACCTGGTTTTCAATCTGGAGCGCGCAGGCGCCCGCTTCGATCATCTTCTTTGCAAGCAAATAGGTGGCTTCCGCATTACCAAACCCTGCGTCGATATCGGCAATGATTGGAACCACGTGGGTTTGAAAATTTTCGACCCTTGCAAGTAGTTCGGCTTCCTGGGCGGTTTCTCCCGACTTGCGCGCGGCGTCAATTTGACGAAACAGCAGGTTTAGTTCACGGCTGTCCGCCTGGCGAAGAAATGTGTAAAGCTCTTCGATCAATGCTGGAACGCTGGTTTTTTCATGCATCGACTGATCGGGTAGGGGGCCAAAATCGGAGCGCAAGGCCGCCACCATCCAACCAGACAGATAAAGATATTTGCGCTTGGTTGAACCAAAGTGCTTCTTGATGGAAATCATCTTTTGCTGTGCGATGAACCCGTGCCAACACCCTAGGGATTGCGTGTACTGGCTGGAGTCAGCATCATAAGCTGCCATGTCTTCCCGCATTATTTTGGCAGTATAGCGGGCAATGTCGAGGCCAGTAAGGAAGCGGTTCTGGAGGCGCATGCGAGCAACGCCTTCAGCGCTTATACCGTCCCATGTGCCGGCCTTAGTGCCTATCAGCTGGTTCGTGTTGTTGATGTGATCTTGGTAGGACATTGACAATTCCTTCACGGAGAATTTGTTTCTCGTAATGATTTGCCAAATTCAGGTCACAAATGTGAGTCATAAGTGTAATAATTGTTGTGCAATGGTCTGAATTTTTGGGGGAGAACTTGTAATGTTGTCATAAATGTGACAATTTGCTCTTATGTCCGAACAAAAACTCTATGCAGGCCATGCTGTTCGTCGAATCCGACGGGCCAATGGGCTCACTCAGGCGGTAATGGCCGAGGGATTGGGGATTTCTCCGTCCTACCTCAATCTCCTAGAACGAAACCAGCGGCCACTCACCGCCTCCTTGCTGTTGAGGCTTGCCGAGCGTCACGATTTCGATCCTCGAACATTGACCGGAGCAACTCCCGGCGGAGGGGTGGAAGCCGTCAGGCGTCGTTTGACTGATCCGATATTTGCCGATCTCAAGATTGACAGGGCGCAAGTTGAAGAATGGATCGCAGCAAGCCCGGAGTCTGTAGAAGCCTTTGCGCGTGTATTTGACCGACTCACTGGCGGCTCGTCAGGGACTGGAGGTGGAGTAACCGAACCAGAAGCAATTGCAGCAGTTCGTCGGGAAATCGAGCGCTGGCGGAACCATTTTGCCGACCTTGATGCCCAGGCAGAAATGATTGCAGACGACCTTCGTATCTCGAGTGCGGATTTGTATGGAGCAATTAGCGAACGCCTTAGGGTCAAGCACCAGCTCAGTATCCGAATTTTGCCCTTTGACGTGATGCCAGACCGCTTGCGACGTCTTGACCTCCACGCGCGGCAATTGCAGCTGTCTGAATTGCTCGACCCTGCCAGTCGGACCTTTGCGGCTGCATTTCAACTTGCTCAATTGGAAGCCAAGGCGGAAATCGAAGCCCTGGTGAACGGTGCCAACTTTACTGATCGTGCCGGAGAACGCTTGTATCGACGTCATCTGACAAGTTACTTTGCTGCTGCCGTGATGATGCCTTATGCGCGGTTTTTGCGGGCCTGTGAAGCAACCGGCTATGACATTGTGCTGCTCCAGCGGCGTTTTGGGGCAGGTTTCGAACAAGTCGCTCATCGCTTGACAACTTTGCAGCGAGTGGGCGCGCGCGGTCTGCCTTTCTTCATGCTGCGGATTGATCGCGCCGGGCAATCGAGCAAGCGCTATGCAGGTGCCAGTGGGTCACCTTTGGTTGAAACGGATCGCCGCTGTCCATTGTGGCACGTGCACAATGCCTTTGATCGGCCAGGTCGTCTTATTCCGCATCTCGTCGAATTGGAAGATTCCAGCCGGTGGTTCACCTTGTCGCGAACCGTGCACCCACAAGTGGGCATGTCAGGAGGTGTCGACACTGAATTTGCCATTTGCCTTGGCCTGGATGCGCAATTGGCTCCTTCGTTGGCGGCCGCTCGTGGACTGGAGCTCAGCACAGGCCATGCAACGCTCGTAGGTCTCGGTTGTGCAGCATGTGCTCGCCCGGAATGTCCGCAACGTAGTGTCCCGCCCGTCGGGCGGGTACTGGTGTTTAACGAACGAGAAAGAGGGCTCACGCCATTCGCATTTGACCGTGACTAGTCAAACCAGCCCGTACTGTTCAATGTCTTGAAGTATGTTCGACTAACAGGAGCTTGAATGTGGTTTTCCAATGTGAGCGTGGCCCTTCCGTCCAACTTGTCAACTGAACGGATGAACTGCTGGGCCACCCACCAACTGCGATGTGTCTGGGCGCCGTTATCGCTGGGCAATTCGGCAATCGCATCAGAAATTCTCAACAGGATCAATGTTGATTGACGATCTGCAAAGTCCCCGCTTAAATAGTGATCCTCCGCCTGCAGAGCTACTATAGAATGCCCGCGCTTTTCGATGGGGAGCCGCTCGGCAAAGCGTTTTGCGCCCCGATGGAAAAGCACAAATGCATGCAACGCGTGTGGCCGCAGAGTTTCCAAGTAACGATAAACGGCTTGCTGGAAACTCCCGCCGGTTCACCATCCACGTTATCGGTTACGGCCAGACGCCGTTCCCTCATGCAGTCGCGATGTGGGACTGGGGCTCAGGCACTGATGACATCTTCAACTTTGGCGAAAATCAACTCGTCGAAGAGTTCCTGTTCCTTGCGAACGGGAAAGGAGAGCGCGATGGCTGGCTGGTTGGAACCACCCTAAATCTTCGAGGAAAAAGGACTGAATTGCACGTTCTAGATGCTGGCAATATTCGATCAGGACCGCTGGCGACTTGGCGAGCAAGCCTGGCGCTCCCCTTGAGTTTTCATGGAACGGTTGCCTAGTCAGTTGCAAAATCGCGGACTTTTTGCGACGTTCCTCGAGGCATAACGATCACTTCGCTCCCATTTGCGACGATGATCAGATCGTTAACACCGTGCACCGAAATTCGGATTCCATCGGCATGGATCATATTGCCCTTTGCATGGCTCAACCGGACAGCGCCATTCATGCTGTTGCCGTTTTCATCCTTCGTGCCGATCTGGTGTAATGCATCCCAGCTTCCGACATCGGACCAACCCATCGCGACAGGAGCTACGATGACACGGTCCGCTTTTTCCATCACGGCATAGTCTATGCTGTCTGACGGGCACGAGGCGAAAGCGGTTTCATCCGGATAGAAACGCCTGCCAACCTTTTGACCCGAAGCCATTGCGGCCTTGGCAGACAATAGCATATCCGGCGCATGTGCCGCCATTACTGCCAAATATTGATCGGCGCGAAACAGAAATATTCCCCCATTCCAGACAAAGTCACCGCCTGCGATCATCGCGACCGCGCGATCTTGGTCAGGCTTTTCCACAAAGCGGCTGACCATATTGACCCCGGGGGCCAGTTTGGCTGCAAGTTGAATATACCCATAGCCGGTTTCTGGGCCGGTCGGGGAAATTCCATATGTGGCCAGATAGCCGTCATTGACCAGTGGAAGGAGTGCTTCTGTCGCCTTGTCAAACGCCGCCTCATCAAGAATGACATGATCGCTTGGCATCACGAGCATCGGGGATGCCGGAGTGTTCATCGCCAGTGCTGCCAACGCTATTGCTGGTGCTGTGTTGCGCGGACACGGCTCGAGCAACACAATTGCGTCATCTATGCCAATCTCATGCAACTGGTCCTCGACCACCTGAGCATGCACTGCATTTGCAACAATGATCGGCGGGGCATAACGGGAGCGGTCCATGACCCGGCGAAGGGTCATTTGAAACATCGTCTCCGAACCGGTCAGCGCCAGAAACTGCTTTGGCGTTTGCCGATTGGACATGGGCCACAAGCGCGTCCCGCCGCCGCCTGACAAGATCACAGGAGTAATCAACAAATCAATTTCCTCGTTTGTTCGGGGATAACGTTGGTGTGCGTGGTCACATTTGCAACCCCATCATACGATTGCCGAAAAAAGTAATATTTCCATCAGGCTGATGTCAAAGTGTAAAATTAATCGACACTTTACCTTTGGCCAGTAAAAATTTCCGACAATATGGACAACTACCAGCAATGATCCGGCTATTTAAGCATTATATTCCCTACGCGGTGCTGTTCCTCGCGATTGTCGATTTTTGCCTGCTGGTTGCAGCTGCAGAAACCGCATGGGTTATCCGTGCGCACCAAATCGATATGCACGTTGACTATATTGGCAACCGCCTGGGGCAGCTTGTGAC
>JBATDO010000457.1:0-1520 GCA_049663505.1 Sphingorhabdus sp. | reverse complement strand
GCGATCACTGATGTAATTCTCTCCAGCTGGCCAGGCGCCATATTTGATCCAGATGGCAAACAAATTCCTTCATTAAACAGCCTATCCGCGGTAGGAGCATTATGACGGCTGTAAAGTCTACATTCCTTGAACACTGGCTGCAGGTGCATTGGTTTCCAAACTGGGCGCGCTTCAATAAGTTCGTCGGCGAGCTTAGCGATCAGGTCCGTCCTGCTAATTCGATCATGACTGACGGTACCAGCAGTCAGCCAGCGCGTTCCCACACTCCATTCGGGTTCCGGCATCCACGTTATACAATCATAACTTGCAAGCGCGGTTTGGTAAGCGTCGAAAACCGCTCGCCTTGCTGCAACACGTTTTTCCAGAACCTTTAGCTGTCCTCGTCCCACCCCAGCCAAAATGTTGCTCATGCGGTAATTGTAACCAATTTCCTTATGCTCGTAGTGTGCAGCCGGTTCGCGCGCTTGGGTTGCCAAGAACCTTGCTCGGTCTATCAGATCACGACGATCAGAAATGAGCATGCCGCCGCCGGAAGTAGTGATGATCTTATTGCCGTTAAACGAGTATATACCCATCACGCCAAAAGTGCCACTTGCTTTGCCTTTATAAGTCGCACCTAATGATTCTGCTGCGTCCTCAACGATAGGCACGCCGTAACGCTCGCATATTTCTAAAAGTGGATCCATGTCAGAACTTTGCCCGTACAGATTTACAACAATCACCGCTTTGGGCATCCAGCCCTCGGTCGATGCTGCTTCGAAAGCGCGGACCAGTGAGATCGGACACATTCCCCAACTATCCTCATCAGCATCAATGAAAACAGGCTCTGCGTTCTGATATGCAATGGGATTTGCACTCGCCGCAAAAGTCAAAGTTGAGCAGAATACCTTGTCGCCCTGCTTAATTCCCAACAGAATAAGAGCTAAATGAATGGCTGCAGTACCAGAGCTCAAGGCAGCAGCATGATTTATGTCGACTAAATCTGCCAATTCTCTTTCGAAAGCATCAACATTCGGACCTAGTGGCGCGATCCAGTTCGTCGAAAAAGCTTGCTCCACATACTCAATTTCAGCCTCACCGATATGTGGCGTTGATAGCAAAATCTGATCGTCTAGATCTGCTCGATGAAGCAACTCAATTACTTTTTGAGTATCATCAATGACAGGCAGGCAATTGATCCCATTATCCTTCATTATTGCAAGTGCCGTGCGCCGAGAATAATCACCCGCAATTACAACCGGTTCGGTTTGCGGCAATACCCTAAGCTGGTCGTCGAGCGATCCACCCGAAAGCAAATGCCGTCGTAAATCTCCGTCCGTAACGGTCCGTTTCAGCTTATCTTCGGAGTCAATGAGCAAAGCAATTCCTATGCTGCCTACATCGATTGCAGCCATTGCCTGTCTTAATGTTGTATCTTGATTGACGAAGACTCGTGTAGGATCACTCATTGTTACTTCGCTCCTGTGGTCGGGCAGGAGCTCCCAACCATATGCCGCTATGAGGAATGTCCTTGGTTACGA
>JBATDO010000456.1:0-14887 GCA_049663505.1 Sphingorhabdus sp. | reverse complement strand
GGCTTCATCGGTGTATACCCAGGAAGCGACCCGTCCATTGCCTTGGGAGCAGCTGCAACCTGTCCGTCCGCAAGCGCAGGAAGCGCTTTGCCGTCAGCAGGAGCAGCCGTAACCGGAGCAGAGAGCTCTTTTGCAACCGGCGCAGGTGCCGGAGTCGCGCTTTGTGCCATTGTCAGTGACGGGATCATCACCGCTGCAAAGACAACCAACAATTTCTTCAACATATTCATCAACTTGGCCCCGTAGTCTTGGTGCGGCGCAGGAACATTGCGCGGAACCGGCATACATTTTGGTTACCGGACTCGCGCGACCTATAGGCGCGCTTTTCGTAAGCCTCAAGCGGTCGATTAAAGATTTTATGCATTTATTTGCGCGGCTTTTCTACCTATTTGGGGTCCGAGCCGTTATAGCGGCTATATAAAAAATAACATTTGTTCACGAGGGACCCTCCCATTTCCATGACCGAAGACGAAATCCTCTCCGAATTCCGTGCCGCCGATGCACTCCTGGAAGGGCATTTTCTGCTCTCATCCGGCCGCCATAGCGCACATTATCTGCAATGCGCTCGGCTCTTGATGAACCCCGAGCGTGCGGGCCGGATCGCGCTTGCCTTGATCCAGAGAATTCCACGCGAAATTCGAAACGACGTGCAAGCAGTCATATCTCCCGCGATGGGGGGCATCATCATCGGACATGAAATGGGCCGAGGTCTCGGTGTCGACGCGATGTTTGTCGAACGCCCCGATGGCGTTTTCGGCCTGAGGCGTGGTTTCGCCCTCGCACCAGGCACCAAGGTCTTGATGATGGAAGACGTGGTAACCACGGGACTGTCTTCGCGTGAAGCAATCAAGGCAATCGAAGATGCAGGAGGCATTGTTATTGCAGCCGGTGCCGTAGTGGATCGCTCAGCGGGAAATATTGATCTTGGCGTCCCGTTCTATCCGCTGATACAGCTCAATTTCCCAACCTATGCCGCTGATGAATTGCCACCCGAACTTGCCTCGACCGAGGCGGTGAAGCCGGGAAGCCGGAAGGAATAACATGTCCAACCCGCTGCGTCTGGGGGTCAATATTGATCATGTTGCGACCATTCGCAACGCTCGGGGTGGAGAACATCCTGACCCCGTTCGTGCAGCCGAAATCGTTGCCAGTGTTGGCGGTGACGGGATAACGGCGCACCTGCGCGAAGACAGGCGTCATATTCGTGACGCAGATATCGAGCGGATCATGGCGGCAACCAATTTGCCGCTCAACCTCGAAATGGCAGCGACGGAAGAAATGCTCGCAATCGCCCTTCGACACAAGCCGCATGCTGCCTGCATCGTCCCTGAACGGCGGGAGGAGCGAACAACCGAAGGCGGACTTGATGCTGCAGGCCAGCACAACCACCTTGCACCCATGGTGACACGACTGGGTGATGCCGGAATTCGCGTAAGCCTTTTTATCGAGCCGGATTCTCGGCAAATCGACGCAGCGATCCGCCTGGGCGCACCGGTAGTCGAATTCCACACGGGAAAATATGCCCATAGTGAGGGCGCCGATCGCGAGTTCGAACTGCGCCGAATCTGCGATGCGGTGGCACTTGCTGCGAAAAACGGTATTGAACCCCATGCAGGACATGGTCTCACCTTTGAAAATGTCCAGCCCATAGCCGCGATTCCACAGATCGCTGAACTCAATATCGGCCATTACCTGATTGGCGAGGCCATCTTTATCGGCCTCGAGGAGAGTGTCCGGAAAATGCGAACACTCATGGACCTCGCCAGGTGATTATCGGCCTGGGCTCGGACCTGTGCAACATCGAGCGCATCCAGAATTCGCTGGAGCGTTTCGGCGAGCGCTTCGAACGGCGTGTCTTTACTGATGTCGAACGTAGCAAGGCAGCAAGGCGGCCATTTACAAGGGCCGGAACGTTCGCGAAGCGTTTTGCAGCCAAGGAAGCATTTTCCAAAGCGATTGGCACCGGATTCAAGCGTGGAGTATTCTTGAAGGATATCGGCGTGGTCAATGCGGCCTCGGGCGCACCGACCCTGGCCCTTACCGGCGGAGCAAAGGCACGGCTCGACGCATTGGTGCCACTCGGTTATGACGCACATATTCACCTGACGCTCACCGATGATCATCCATGGGCCCAGGCCTTTGTAATTATCGAAGCGCTTCCAAAGCAGAAGGTATGACCAGTTTGACCCCCGACAATAGCAATCCTGAAATCGAATCAAGAGACGTGCCTGCAAAACGCAGCCTCGGTGCGACAATATGGTCCGAGATCAAAGGCATGTTCTGGCTATTAATTGCTGTACTTGCCTTTCACAGCTTCATTGCAAAGCCCTTTTACATTCCTTCTATATCAATGATGCCCACCTTGCTCGTTGGCGACCGGCTTTTCGTCAGCAAATATCCATATGGCTGGAGCCACGTTTCGCCGACTATTCCCAATCCAGTGGCAATTTTCCATTGGCTGGTCTTGCGCGAGGAAGTTGATGCGCTCGCCATACCGCTGCCGGAGAGCAACACGCGTGTATGGGGCAAGATGCCAGATCGCGGGGACATTGTGATCCTGACGCCCAAGGGCAAATACCAGGACTGGATCAAGAGGGTTATTGGCCTTCCAGGAGACACGATCGAGTTGCGCGAAGGCCAGATATTTCTAAACGGGAAAGCGGTGAAGCAGGAAACGCAGCGCAATCTCGTACTTCCAGTTGACATCAACAACCCTTGCAACGAGTCCGATTTTCCTGGTGCCCTCGCCCAGGACAAGGATGGCAGGTTGACCTGCCACCTGCCTATCATTCGCGAAACGCTACCCAATGGCGTTCAATATGACACGATCGATGCCCGCCGTCGCGAAACCGACGACATGTCACCTGTCAGGATTCCAAAAGGCCACGTCTTCCTGATGGGCGACAATCGCGACAACAGCTCTGACAGCCGAGTGGCTGAAGAACTGGGTGGGTTGGGCGGCCCGGTATCATGGGATAGAATCGGCGGGCGCGCCGAAATCATCACCTTCTCCGTTGACGGAAGCACTTCGCTCAACCCGGTCTCGTGGGTCGAATCTTTGCGCGGTGACCGGGCAGGAACGAGCTTGCGGCCAAAGCGGGTCAGCCCCGATGAATGAACAAGCAACTGCACGTCGACGCAAGCCACGTGTTGCAAAGGCGAAGGCCGAGGTAACCCAAACGGCCTTTCGTGAAGAGGTTGGACCAACCGAACTTTATGACCCATTGATCCGCACGGAGCTGAAACGCGCGACCGTATGGATTGGCATGGTGGTCATGGTTGGCCTTGCAGCATGGCTTTCCCAGGCAATATTGCTCATTGTAGGTGGCTTGGTCTTGGCTGCCATGTTCGATGGTGGAGCAAGACTGCTTGGACGGGTCCTGCCAATCCCTCGTGGATTCAGACTGACTCTCGTCATTTTTGCCGTTTTCGGCTTTTTCTACTGGACCTTTGTTTTTACGGGATCAGAGCTGGCCTCGCAAGCTGCAAGCCTGCAGGCAATCGTCGAAACCCAGTTTACTCTGCTCGGTGACCGCGCGC
Source organism: Sphingorhabdus sp. (assembly GCA_049663505.1). GTDB lineage: Bacteria > Pseudomonadota > Alphaproteobacteria > Sphingomonadales > Sphingomonadaceae > Sphingorhabdus_B. Next base: position 11,347 of record JBATDO010000456.1, on the reverse strand, counting down.
AGGCAGCCGGGTTCAACATTTCGGCTGCCGATCTCAAGAGCCTTGGAAGCCAAGTTCTCAGTTCTGTTGGTCGCGTGACGGCTGCGGTATCATCTGCGGTTGGCACGATCACGAATTTGGCGATGATGCTCGTTCTGGCGATCTTCATCGCGGCCGAGCCCCGCATGTACGAACGTGGTGTTGCCTGGATGTTGCCATTGTCTCAGCGCCAACATTTTTATGGTACTGCCGAACGCATGGGGAGCGTCTTGCGCCGCCTCATGGCCGGGCGCCTTGTAGGCATGGCCGTCGAGGGATTTGGGACATGGATTTTGCTTAGCCTTGGTGGCGTCCCGATGGCTGCCCTGCTCGGAGTGTTGACCGGATTGCTGGCTTTCCTTCCCAATATCGGTGCGATCATTTCCGGTGCCCTTATCATTCTTGTTGGTTTCTCGGCAGGCTTTGACGTCGGCCTTTACGCAATTTTCGTCTATTTCGTTGTGCAAATGGTGGATGGGTATCTGATCGTTCCAATGGTCGCCAAGCGGGCTGTTGATCTGGCACCTGCCTTGGTGCTGGGAGCCCAGATCTTGTTCGGTGCCTTGTTTGGCTTGCTCGGCCTGGCGCTTGCCGACCCTATCATTGCCATGATAAAGGTTGCACTCGAAAGGCAATCCGAACGCAACGAGGCGCGCACTATCCAGCAGGGGCCATGATGCTGCTGATCTTCTGCTTCGTCATGGGCGTTGCCAATTTCGCGATGCACAAGGCCGTGGCTGAATCTGGCCATCCATTTGTCGAAGACACCAAGCTCTATTTTGGCAGGTTCATGGGGCCCTATGCAAGTTATGCAATAGAACTGGCAATCTTGATTGCAGCGATGTGGTTCTCGAATGAGGGCTATGCCCTCATTGCCTTTTTCTATTGGGCATATACCGGCATGAACGCGGTTGCGACTTGGCTGTTGCTGTCTGGCAGAGCCTGAAGTGCGTTCGTCCACTAGTCGGGCACCATCCACCCCTCGTCGAACGGCTGTGTTAGCCATATAAGACATCCCATATTCGTGCCTCTCGGCAATAATAATAACAAGGCGAGGGACATGAAGAGAATTGTTGCGACCGGACTGGCGGCGTGTGCCGCAACGCTCGGCGCGCCTGCAAATCTCTGGGCAAATACCGTGGCGGAAACGCCTGTCTTGGCCAAGGATAATCTCGAGCCCAGAAATGAAGGTGGCAAGCAGGTATATGAAGTGTCGCAGTTCCTGCGCTTCGCACCTCAAACAGCGGCTGATCTTGCAGGACAGATTCCCGGCTTTTCAATTACCCAGGTGAGTGCCGACCGCGGACTAGGGGAAGCAAGTCAAAATGTCCTGATCAACGGCCAACGGATTACCGGCAAGGGTAGTGACGCGCAGGCGGCATTGACGAGAATTCCGGTTTCGACTGTCACTCGTCTCGAGATCATCGATGGCGCAACACTCGACATATCCGGATTGAACGGGCAGGTTCTGAACGTCGTGACCCGCGAAGGCGGGCTCAAGGGCAATTTTGCCTGGCGCCCCCAATTCCGCCGTCGAATCGACGCTAACTGGTTCAACGCCGAAGCTAATTTGTCGGGAAAGCTCGGGAAGGGTAGCTTCACGCTCGGTGTGAACAACAATGGAAGTTTTCGAGGCGGGGGCTGGGGTGAAGAGACAGCGCGAGATACCGATGGCAATATTGTCTTCATCCGGGATCAATTTGGCCATTCCGATGGTGATCGTCCGCGGATCGCTGGCACCTACAATGTCAAGAGTGACGCGGGCTCCATATTCAATGCCAGTGGTGCACTAGAGTTCTACCGGTTTCGCAACGAGCGTGAATATGACCGTCAGGCGCCGGGACAAGCTGACATTCTCGAACGAAGTTCCAACAGCGAAAATGAATGGAACATGGAACTCGGCGCTGATTACGACTTGGCGCTTGCTGGCGGTCGATTGAAAATTATCGGCTTTCATCGCTTTGAGCACAGCCCTGTCAGCAACAGTTTCCGCAGTGATTATCTCGATGGACGATCATCCACAGCGCAACGTTTTGACCAGGTAATCGACGAGGCGGAAAGCGTCGCGCGGGTCGAATATCGCTGGAAAGACGGTAAAACCGACTGGCAAATCTCGGCCGAAGGCGCGTATAATTATCTCGATGCTGCGTCTGAATTCTTTGTCCTCGACAATTTGGGAGAATTCCAGTCTGTTGGGTTACCTAATGCGACTTCCAGGGTCGAAGAGAAGCGCGCGCAGACAATTATCTCTTATGGTCGGCCTGTCTCGGCAAACCTGACCTTGCAAGCAACGATGGGTGGCGAATACAGCCAGCTCAGTCAAAGCGGGGCCAATGGCCTGAAGCGCACATTTTTGCGCCCAAAGGGATCTGTATCGCTCGCCTTGAAAGCGTCGCCGCGCCTGGACGCCAGCCTGAAAATTCAGCGCAAGGTCGGGCAACTCAATTTTGGCGACTTCCTCGCCTCCGTCGATGTTCGAAACAACAATAACAATGCCGGCAATCCACGGCTGGTGCCCCCACAAAGCTGGCTTGCCAATCTCGAAGCCAACCGGTCGCTGGGCACGGCCGGTTCAATAAAGCTCAAGATCGATGCCGAGCTGATCAGCGATATAGTTGACCAGATTCCGGTAAGCCCGACCGAGGAAGCGCCGGGCAACCTGAACAGTGCCAAGAGGGTTCGCGGTGAAATCAACACCAGCTTTATCCTGGACAGCCTGGGTTTCCCGGGCGCAAAACTTGATGCCACGTTGGCATTGCAGGCCGTGTCCCTGCGCGATCCACTTACTGGCCTCAACCGCCCGATAAGCAATCGCGGAAGGAGCTATTGGAATATCGACTTCCGACATGACATTCCGGGAACTGCCTGGGCATGGGGGTTTTTTGCGGAAGACAGCAGCGATTATGGATTTTACCGTCTCGATTATTTTGGCCGGGACTTTCGAACCGGCCCCTTTGCCCTGGCATTTGTCGAAAACAAGGATGTTCTGGGCCTGAAGGTTCGCGGGACCATCCAGAATCTATGGGGTCAGCAGGAACGCTACAAGGAGATTTTTTATGTGGATCGGCGTGACGGACCAATAGATTACTCAACAACCGGGACCAACAAATTTGGCTTGATTTACCGATTGCAGGTCAGTGGCACTTTCTGATTTGAGTTTGTCGCCCTATATGGCTTAAGTGCCACCCGAAACTCATTCCACCACAACCAAGCCGGACTTCGCCGTAATGCGGCGATTCCTGCCTTATTTGTGGCCTCGTGACCATGCCGGGTTGCGCTTGCGTATCGTCATCGCGCTATTGCTTGTGGTCATGTCGAAGCTGATCCAGCTCAGCATGGCCTGGGTTTATGGACGGGCCATCGACCGCATGGTGCCCGGGATGGAAGATGGTGTCGCTATCGCGATTGCTCTGGTTGCTGCTTATGCCGGGGCCCGGTTTGGTGGTGTATTGTTCGACAACCTGCGTAACGTGGTCTTTGAACGTGTCGGGCAGGAGGCAACAAGGCGTCTTGCCGAAAACGTCTTTGGCCATTTGCACAACCTGTCGATGCGCTTTCACATGAACAGGCGTACTGGTGCAGTCACAAAGGTAATCGAGCGTGGCACAAAGAGCATCGACATCATGCTCTATTTCCTGCTGTTCAACATCGCCCCAACGGTGCTGGAGCTCGGGCTGGTCTCGACTTACTTCCAGATCGAATTCGGATGGGGCATCGTTGTTGCAACGTGGATCATGGTGGTCTGCTACATTTCCTTTACCGCAATAGTCACAAACTGGCGCAACAAGTTGCGCGAGGAGATGAACGAACTAGACACCCAAACCGTCGCCAAGTCAGTCGACAGCCTCCTGAATTATGAAACCGTGAAATATTTCAACGCGGAAAAGCGCGAAACAAAGCGTTATGCCGAAGTTGTGCACCATTATGCAAATGCCGCGGTCAAATCGGAAAACTCGCTCGCTGCGTTGAACATTGGTCAGTCGCTTATCACCAATGTCATGATGGCTGGCGCAATGGGTTACGTCGTGTGGGGATGGTCCAAAGGACAATTCACAACCGGTGACGTTGTAACTGTCAACACGCTGCTTGCGCAGCTTTTTCGTCCTCTCGACATGCTCGGCATGGTATATCGCACGATCCGGCAAGGGTTGACCGACATGGCAGCCATGTTCGACCTCATCGATACGACGCCGGAAATCGTCGATAAGCCGGGTGCACAAGAGCTGGTTGTCGGCGGCGGAGCGGTCGCGTTCGAAGCCGTCCTGTTTGGCTACGATGCTGACCGGCAAATACTCAACGGAGTGAGTTTCGAGATTCCCCCGGGCGGGACGTTGGCGGTCGTTGGGCCCTCGGGCGCGGGCAAATCGACGATCGCCCGGTTGCTTTATCGCTTCTACGACGTGACCGGTGGTCGGATCACGATCGACGGCCAGGACCTGCGCGATGTGACCCAGTCGAGCTTGCGCGCCGCGATCGGAATCGTTCCCCAGGACACGGTGCTGTTCAATGACACGATCGGGTATAATATCGGGTACGGAAAAGAAGGTGCCAGCCAATCTGAAATCGAGGGGGCAGCAATGGGCGCCTCGATTCACGGCTTCATCGCCTCTCTGCCAGAGCAATATGAAGCAAAGGTTGGCGAACGCGGACTCAAGCTTTCCGGGGGCGAAAAACAACGGGTGGCAATTGCACGCACGCTGCTCAAGAACCCACCAATCCTGATCCTTGACGAAGCCACCAGCGCACTGGACAGTCGCACCGAATCAGAGATCCAGGCGACACTTGACCGGATTTCAGAGAAACGCACGACAATCATCATCGCCCATCGCCTTTCGACAATTGTCGATGCCGACCAGATACTGGTGCTCGAAGCAGGGCGTGTTGCCGAGCAGGGCACGCACGCACAACTGCTTCGAAAAGATGGCTTATATGCCGAGATGTGGGCCCGTCAGCAGACCGAAGCTGAAACAGAGCCAGTCGCGGCAGAATAGGGCCGTACCGGCAAAAAGCCGCCAAACGGCTTGCTTATCCCCGGGTCATCCACAACACAGCGCCACATTGGGCAAGTGTGCACTATTCTTACGGGCTATTCCGACCTAGGGGAACATGGCCATGGCCTCATTTGCTCCCACTCATGATCCCGCCGAGATCCTGCACCGCATCTTTGGCTTTTCCGAGTTCCGCGGTGTGCAGGAGCAGGTCGTACGGCGCGTTCTGGGGGACCAGCGCACGCTGGCAGTGATGCCGACCGGTGCGGGTAAGTCGCTGTGCTACCAGCTGCCCTCCCTGATGCTCAACGGCACATGTATCGTTATCTCGCCGCTGATCGCCTTGATGCATGACCAGATGCGAGCAGCAGAAGGTATCGGTATTCGTGCAGCGACGCTGACTTCAGCCGATGACAACAAGGCCGAGACGATCGCGCGGTTCCGGGCAGGAACGCTCGATCTCCTGTACGTCGCGCCCGAAAGGGCATCGGGTGCCGAGTTTCGTGGATTGCTGCGTGAAGGCCTGATATCGCTGTTTGCAATCGACGAGGCCCATTGTGTTTCCGAATGGGGGCATGATTTCCGTCCGGACTATCGCTTGCTGCGTCCATTGATGGACGATTTTCCAGATGTTCCCCGCCTAGCGCTGACCGCCACGGCCGATGCGCATACGCGCGCCGACATTTTGAACCAGTTGGGAATCCCAGAAAATGGGATGATCGTTTCGGGGTTCGATCGACCCAATATCCGATACGCTATCAGTCCACGCCAAGGAACATCTGCGCAAGTCGCCGACATGATCAAGAGCACGCCTGGGGCTGGCATTGTCTATGTCCAGTCACGCGCCGGAGTTGAACGAATGGCTGAAAAGCTTCGCGGCACGGGGCGCGACGTTCGGATTTATCATGCCGGGCTGGATCCCGGAACCCGCAAAGTAAACCAGGCCGAGTTTGTCGGGTCAGAAGACATGGTGATGGTAGCTACGGTTGCCTTCGGGATGGGTATCGACAAGCCCGATGTTCGCTTCGTCATCCATGCAGGCTTGCCAAAATCAATCGAGGCTTATTACCAGGAAACCGGACGAGCGGGACGTGACGGTGATCCTGCGCAGGCCCAGATGTTTTGGGGAGCAGAGGATTTTTCCAGGGCGCGACAATGGCTACGCGAAGTTGACGAGGGGCGACTGGTCAGCGAGCGAGCGCGTCTGGCTGCACTGGGCGCATTGGTCGAAACGGGAAGCTGTCGCCGCGCTATTCTGCTGCGCCATTTTGGCGAGGTTCCACCCGGGCAATGTGGCAATTGCGACAACTGCCTGTCACCACCTGAAGCAGTAGATGCCACAGAAGTTGCCAGAAAGTTCCTGTCTGCCGTCTATCGGACGGGGCAGAGTTACGGCGTCGGTCACCTCGAGGCTGTACTTACAGGGCGAAGCGACGAACGTATTGTCAAGCAACAACATGACAGGCTTTCTGTCTTTGGCATAATCAGTGGCGATGAAGCCGCGCTCATCAAGCCGGTCGCGCGCTCGTTGTTGGTCAGGGACGCGTTACGGACCAACGAGCATGGTGGCCTGGTCCTTGGCCCCGAAGCCAAGATAATCTTGAAGGGCAATCAATCGCTTGCGCTCGTAGTTCCACCCAAGCGGGAAAAGCGCCAGCGCCGTGGCGGTACAGAAAACCCCTTGGGAGACCCGCTGTTCGAGGCCTTGCGGGCAAAGCGGCGTGAAATCGCGCTCGACGCAGCGGTCCCGCCTTATGTTATTTTCCACGACGCCACGCTGCGCGCGATGGCGATGGATAAGCCCAAGAGCCTGGCAGCCCTGGGACGCATCAGCGGGATCGGCGCACGCAAGCTGGAAGCATATGGCGAGGCATTTCTGAAGGTGATCTGCCAGCATCCCGGAGCCTGAAATGCACGGTCGCACAGCATGGGGTACGACAACTGCCCGACTTCGGTCCTTCCTTGTTATCGGTGGCGGATTAAAATATGAACGAGTGGCCGACACGGTTTGATGTTGGTGAGTGCAAATGAGGATCCACGATGTTTCGCAAGCTTACCGACACCATTTTTGTTGCGCCACAGATCTCTGTGGCCGAAGTGACAGAGGCAGCGCGCGAGGGTGTGAAGTTGATCATCAACAACAGGCCAGAGGACGAATCAAGCGACCAGACGCCGGGGACACAAATCGAGAAAGCAGCGCGCGCGGCTGGTATCGATTATATAGCAATACCCGTCACCCATGCAGGCTTTGCTGAATGGCAGGTGACAGCGATGGTTGATGCGCTTGAGAAGGCAAATGGGAAGATCTTGGCATATTGCCGATCTGGCACGCGCTCGACATTGTTGTGGGCTTTGGCTCGCGCATCCCAAGGCGATCATCCCGCCGTGCTCTCCGAGCAGGCGTCCGACGCAGGCTATGATCTTGCACCTGTTGCAGCAATGATGGACATGGTGCGCGGCAGGGCGTCATGATTTATCAGCTTATGCAACTGGCCGGTTCGGTGGTGGCAATCCTGTTTCTTGCCTGGCTGGCGAAATCCCTGAGACTGGGTGGTGACGCACGAATACGCAGCGAGGAACAGGCGCGAGCCCTAGCCGAGGAAATCATCTGCGGTTTTGAACCGGTTGATATCGCGATCGACAAGGCAGGGATTGGTGCCCTGATGCGCGATGCCAAGGGCCGTCATTTGTTGATAAGGCGACACGGTGCCCAGTTTGCCGGAAGGTTGCTCGACCGGCACAGCGAGACCCGGCTGGATCAGAATTTCCTGACGGTTGGGACCGGGGAAAAGACATTCGGCAGTGTTACCCTCAACCTGGGCAGCCAGGCACAATATTGGGCCGCGGGTATGCGGCATTTGCAAATTTGAAAGCGAGTTCGATGCCCGAGTTGTTTAGCCCTGTCGACTATGCGGTTCCAGCGTTCATCCTGTTGGTCATCATCGAGATGCTATGGGCCCGCAGGACCGCACCGGAAAAATATGAACCGAGGGACACGCTGACTTCCCTGGCGTTGGGAACAGGAAGCACGGTCGCTGGCGCACTGAGCGGTGCCCTGGTCTTCGGACTGGCGCTCTGGCTTTACGAGTACCGTCTGTTCGAGATTGGATGGGCCTGGTGGGCGTGGCCCTTGTGCTTTGTGTTGGACGATTTTGCTTATTACTGGGCGCACCGGACCGGGCACCGCGTGCGTTGGTTCTGGGCCAGCCACGTCAACCATCATTCCAGCCAGCACTACAACCTGTCCACGGCGTTGCGACAGACCTGGACAGGTTTCATTGCCCTTAGTTTTATCTTCCGTATTCCGTTGGCGCTTGTCGGATTTCATCCGGCCATGATCTTGTTCGTCGGTGCATTCAACCTCATCTACCAGTTCTGGATCCATACTGAAGCGATCGGAAAATTCCCGCGCTGGATTGAATATCTGATGAATACGCCTTCGCATCACCGCGTCCACCATGCGACCAATCCACGTTACCTGGACCGCAACTATGCTGGCACGTTCATATTTTGGGATCGCATATTCGGCACTTTCACACAGGAAGTGGATGACGAGAAGATCCGCTATGGCATCGTCAAACAGCTCGGAACGTTTAATCTTCTCTGGAGCGTTTTCCATGAATGGGTCGGGATGGTGCGCGATGTCTGGTCTGCACCGTGGAAACATAAATGGTCTTACATGTGGCGCCCTCCGGGCTGGAGCCACGATGGCAGCCGCGATACTTCCGATATGATCCGGGCACGCTGGGCTGAACGGCACAATATCTCGGGCGACTAGTGCTATTTACACTCTTGCAAGTATTTAACCGTGTGATTAAATGCTTGGGTAGAGGAGATAGCATGGACGATTTTGACATCATCGTTATCGGCGGTGGATCAGCGGGCAGTGCGGCGGCAGGCCGACTGTCCGAAGGCGGAAAATACCGGGTCTGCCTGATCGAAGCAGGCGGCACCAATAACAACATGCTGATCAAGACGCCCGGCTTCATGCCGTTCATCCGCAACAGTTCGAACTGGAAGTTCGAAACGATTCCACAAAAGGGGTTGAATGGACGAACAGGCTACCAACCGCGTGGTCGCGGTCTTGGAGGATCAAGCGCAATCAATGCGATGGTCTATATCCGTGGGCACCGCTTCGACTATGACAACTGGTCAGCAATGGGGTGCACCGGGTGGTCGTATGACGACGTCTTGCCAATATTCAAACGCTGTGAAGACAATGCACGCGGGAGCAGCCCGTTTCACGGCACTGGCGGGCCACTTTCGGTCGCCGACCAGCATTGGCCGCAACAAGGCAGCCTTGCGTTCATTGAAGCAGCCGCGGAATTGCAGTTGCCGCGCAACAGCGACTTCAACGGTGCCGCACAGGACGGTTTTGGCCTTTACCAGGTGACGCAGAAAGACGGTGAACGCTGGTCAGCGTCACGCGCCTATGTCGAACCCGCATATGACCGTATGGAAGTGATAACCGGGGCCCTGACCGAGAAAATAATCGTAGAGGAAGGGCGTGCAACCGGGGTTGTTGTGCGTCAAGCCTGGGGACGCAGGCGATTGATCAAGGCACGCGGAGCAGTGGTGGTTTCGGCCGGGGCATTTGGAAGCCCCCAGATACTGATGTTGTCAGGAATTGGTCCAGCGGCGCATTTGCAAGGATTGGGCATTGACGTCGTGCATGACAAGGCGGCTGTCGGATCGGGCCTTCAAGACCATATCGACTATGTTTCGAGCGTCGACACTGGCTCGCAGGACTTCTTCGGTGATTCGCTTGGCGGCACTGCGCGAATGATCAGGGCCATCATCGAGCATCGACGCAAACGCACCGGGGTGATGACAACCTGTTATGCAGAGGCCGGCGGCTTTTGGAGGTCTAAATCGGACCTCCCAGCGCCCGACATCCAGTTCCATTTCGTGCCGGCCATGCTCGAAGACCATGGTCGCAAAAAGGTCAAGGGCCACGGCTTTAGTTGCCATGCATGCGTCCTGCGCCCGGAAAGCAGGGGCACTGTGAGACTTGCTTCGGTCGATGCACGCACGGCTCCACTGATTGACCCTGCATTTTTGACTGACGAACGCGACATTGCCACCTTGCGCCGCGGCGTTCGCGAAATGCACCGGATCTTCGAGGCACCGTCACTAGCAGCTTATGGGGGTATGAACCGCCACCCCGTTGATATTGACGACGACGATGCGCTCGACGAGTTGATTCGCAACCGCGCGGACACGGTCTACCATCCAGTCGGAACTTGCAGGATGGGGGCTGACGCCGACGCGGTCGTTGATCCCCGCCTCAAATATCGCGGACTGGAAGGGCTTTACATTGCCGATGCCAGCATCATGCCGCGCCTCGTATCGGGTAACACCAACGCGCCGTCCATCATGATCGGCGAGCGTGCCGCGGAATTTATCCGGGCCGATTTGCAATAATCTTGCGCAATTGGCGCAGCACCGCTAACCGCGTGCGCGTTATGGCCGTTAATCGCACAGAATATATCAGCACCCGGGGCAATTCAAACGCGCTGGATTTTGCAGGCGTCACGCTCACGGGCCTTGCCAGCGATGGCGGACTGTATGTTCCGCGAGAATGGCCGCGCTTCACGGCCGACGAGATCAAGGCAATGCGTGGCCTGGGCTATGCTGACCTTGCCGCACGGGTCATGGCACCTTTCACAGCAGGCGTCCTGAGCGAAGACGAACTCAGGCAGCTGTGCGCGTCAGCTTACAGTTCATTTGCGCACGCCGCGGTCGCTCCTCTCAAGCAGCTCGACAGCCAGCACTGGCTGCTCGAATTGTTCCACGGTCCCACATTGGCCTTCAAGGACGTCGCGCTCCAGTTGCTTGGTCACTTGTTTGAGCGCTTTTTGCGTGGAACCGACAAGAAACTGACCATCGTTGGGGCCACGTCCGGCGATACGGGTTCGGCCGCCATAGATGCCATTGCCGGCCGCGAACAGGTCGAAATATTCATGCTCCACCCACATGAGCGCGTGTCGGATGTGCAGCGGCGGCAAATGACAACGATGATTGCGCCAAATGTGCACAACATCGCGATCGAAGGCAGCTTCGATGACGCGCAGGCGATGGTAAAACGCATGTTTGGGGATCCGGAGGTCAATGGTCCTCTCACCTTGTCGGCTGTGAACTCCATAAACTGGGCGCGGTTGATGGCGCAGGTCGTCTATTATTTTGCGGCCGCACTCCGTCTGGGAGCCCCTGACCGGCCGGTCGCGTTTTCGGTTCCGACCGGCAATTTCGGCGATGTATTTGCCGGATATGTAGCAGCACAAATGGGTCTGCCCGTGGAGCGCCTGCTTGTTGCAACCAATGTCAACGACATCCTGCAC
>JBATDO010000455.1:0-3836 GCA_049663505.1 Sphingorhabdus sp. | reverse complement strand
GCATATCGCTTGACCAGGACCGCAGCGTTGCGCCGCCTGCCCGGGGAAGTGCAGCGCCCGGCGATTACAAGCTCGATGTTGGCGGAAGCTTCTCGATCAGCCGCAAGATCGACGTGACGGCAGGTGTTCGTTATGCCAGCCAGAATGACCGCGTGCTTCCGTCGGCTGACAGCCGCAAGGATAACGAAGCTGTCTACGTCGGCACGAAGATCCGCTTCTAACCAGCCTTATTTTCTGAAAGCATCGATCGCTGCCCAGCCGTGAACATGTTTGCGGTCGAGGCTTGATGCCCTTTGCCGGTTCATGCCCCCAAGAGCAATCACATGTGCGTGCGCCTTCCTGCTTGCAAGCCGGTTGAATGCAAGGCGACCCAGAGCTCGACGATCAGGATGGCTGGCGGTCGCAAACAAGGCGGAAATGAACAATAGATCGACACCATTGCGCAGGGCTTCCTGGAGCTCATGCCGGTTGTGAACGGGCGCACTGCGTAACAACGCAGATGTTCGTCTGCCGGATCGCGCATGAAATCCGTCCGCTCTCCACTTCAATGCTGTTCGTTCATCGCCGCCAAGGAACAGCTTGTGGCCGCGCTGCCTGCACGCAGTGCGAACGGCCAGGAAAAGCTTGCGTCGTTGGCTATTGGGGAGCGCATAATGTCGAAAAATGACCGCGGAACCAAAAGGCAATGCCTTGACAGCGCGCAGAAGTCGATCGCCAAAACGCGCGTCTGTCATCAACCATACACGCGGCAGGTCATTTTTGGGCAAAGTCTGGGCTTGGCGACAGGTCATTCACTCGCCTATAGCGGCCACCCATGCAGGAAGCGACCACAGACAACACAGCCAGGCGGCTGGAAGAAATCAACGCACAGATTGCGGCGGCCGCAAAGCTCGCCCGGCGTTCGCCTGCAGAAATCGAACTGATCGCGGTTTCAAAGACACGCAGTGCTGATGAAATCGAGCCGCTCTTGCAGGCGGGGCAACGCGTCTTTGGTGAAAACAGGATACAGGAAGCCGAGAGCAAGTGGCCTGAGCTCAAACTCCGCTATCCTGACGTGAAGCTCCACCTGATCGGCCAACTTCAATCGAACAAGGCAGGTGAGGCAGTAGCCCTTTTTGACGTCATCCATTCGCTCGACCGCATGTCACTGATGACAGCACTCGGCAAGGCGATGCGCGTGCAGGCAAAGCAGGTTCCCTGCTTCGTCCAGGTCAATATCGGTGCCGAGCCTCAAAAAGGGGGCTGCGCAATTGAGGATTTGCCCAAGTTGCTTGCCGCTGCGAAAAACGAGGGTGTGCCGGTTGCAGGGCTAATGTGCCTGCCACCTGCCGATATCGAACCTGCCCCGTTTTTTGCCCTGCTTGCCGAACTTGCCGCGCGACACGATCTGTCCGGGCTCTCCATGGGCATGTCCGATGATTTTCCGACCGCGATCATGCTCGGGGCGACCCATGTCCGTATAGGCACTGCATTGTTTGGACCTAGGCCCTGAGATCAAAGGTCACGAGGGCGCGGCTCGTAGGCACAAGCGCCCTTATTTCTTCCCCAGCCCCGATGCCACAAGCGCTGGCAATTGCCGCGTCACCGGCGTTCATGCCACCGGTGAATGCGCCGAACGCCGGCATGATGAGCTTGCGGCCCGTTCGGACAAAGCAACGCCTTGAGACCATTCGACCACGCAATTGCTGACGATATTTGGGATGAAAATGTCCGCTGATTTCTGGGCTGCTTTCGCACGGATCTGCTTCGTGCTTGAGCGTGATCCCCGACAGCGTAATCTCGCGCGCGGTCTCACCGCCCCATTTGGCGGCAAGGCCGGGGTCATGATTGCCCGTTATCCAGTGCCAGTCAAATGTCTGCGTGAGCATCTTGAGCCTGTTTGCAGCTGCGCCGTCCAACCGGGTTTCACCTTCATCGTCGTGAAAATTGTCGCCCAGGCACATGATGGACCTGGCACCAAAGCCACGTGCCAGAACCGAGAGCTCGTCGAGCGTTGCAAGGCTATCATAAGGCGGAAGAAACTGGCCGCCAGAGGCAAATGCGCTGGCCTTTTCAAGATGAAGGTCTGCGACGAGCAGCACTTTGTGCGCGGCCCAGAACAAGGCGGCGTCGCCTGCAACCTCGAACGAATGTCCACCAAAAGAAAAGCCGCGCTGCATCGACGATGCCTATGGCCAAGCCGAGCAGGCGTTGCAAGCGGGTTACCTGAGTGAATGAGACAGTGCCAAGGGAACCGGTTCCGGAACCGGTTCCGGAACGGGTCCGATCAGGGCGCCATGCGGATGAGATAGTCAAAAGCCGAGAGTGAAGCCTTTGACCCTTCGCCCATGGCAATGATGATCTGCTTGTAGGGAACGGTCGTCACATCGCCTGCGGCAAAGACGCCGGGCAGACTGGTGGCGCACCGCGCATCGATTTCGATCTCGCCGTGCTTGGAGAGCGACAGCGTGCCTTTCAGCCACTCGCTGTTAGGTACAAGCCCGATCTGGACGAAGATGCCTTCGAGATCGACCGTGTGCAATTCATCGGTTTCGCGGTTGCGGTAGACGAGACCGGTCACCTTGTCACCGTCGCCGGTTACCTCGGTGGTGAGCGCCGATGTAAGGATCGTTACATTGGGAAGGCTCTTGAGCTTGGCCTGGAGCACAGCATCCGCGCGCAACTGGCTGTCGAACTCGATCAGGGTCACATGGGCGACAAGGCCGGCCAGGTCGATCGCGGCTTCAACGCCGCTATTTCCGCCCCCAATGACTGCCGTGCGCTTACCTTTGAACAACGGCCCGTCACAATGTGGGCAATAGGCCACTCCCTTGTTCCGATAGGTGTCTTCACCTGGAACGCCCATTTGGCGCCAACGAGCTCCCGTCGACAATATGATTGTCTTGGCCTTGAGGCTGGCACCGCTTTCCAGCCTGATTTCATGAAGGCCGTCTGCACCTGCAGGCACGAGTTCTGTCGCCTTCTGCACGTTCATGATGTCGACGTCATAGTCCTTCACGTGCTGCTCAAGTTGCGTTGCAAGCTTTGGTCCCTCGGTGTGGGACACGGAAATGAAGTTCTCGACCCCCATGGTATCGAGCAGCTGACCTCCAAAGCGCTCGGCGACAACGGCGGTGCGGATTCCCTTGCGCGCGGCATAGACGGCCGCTGCCGCGCCTGCTGGGCCACCGCCTATCACGAGTACGTCAAAGGGTTTTTTGGATGCAATTTTTTCAGCAGCGCGAACAGCTGCGCCGCTATCGAGTTTTGCCATGATCTGGGCAAGGTCCATGCGCCCCTGGCCGAACGGTTCACCGTTCAGGTAAACTGCTGGAACTGCCATGACCTTGCGGGTCTCGACTTCATCGCGGAACAATGCCCCGTCAATGGCGACGTGCCGCACGCCCGGGTTGAGCGCGGCCATGATGTTTATAGCCTGAACCACGTCGGGGCAATTCTGGCAGGAAAGCGAGAAAAAGGTTTCAAAGTGATAGTCGCCCTCAAGTGCCTTGACGGCGTCGAGCAGCTCGGCATCTTCCTTGGGCGGGTGGCCGCCCATGTGGAGAAGCGCCAGGACCAGCGAGGTGAATTCATGACCCAGTGGAAGGCCCGCAAAATGCGTTTCGCCCGTTCCATCTGGACGGCGAATGGCAAAAGAGGGCGTGCGCGTTGCCTTGCCGTCGAAACGGGCTGAGACCTTGTCCGACTGGGCCGCGACTTCCTCGACCAGCTGGCGCATTTCTGCAGACGCTGGACTGTCGTCGAGCGTCGCGACCAATTCGACTGGTGTGCGCAGATTGGCGAGATAGGATTTCAACTGGGCAGTGGTGGCGGCGTCAAGCACAATGATACTCATT
>JBATDO010000454.1:0-6601 GCA_049663505.1 Sphingorhabdus sp. | reverse complement strand
AGCCAAGGCCGCAGGAACGGCTGTGAATTCGAACCCGAAGCGAGTTGGATATCGGCCGGTCATCAATGCTGCGCGCGAAGGTGAGCATGTCGCATTGGCTGCATAGCCATTGGAAAAGCTTACGCCTTCTTTCGCCAGGGCGTTTATGTTTGGTGTTGGAACTGCACCTCTCGCAACCCCTCCCCCATAAAGACTTATGTCGTTCATACCCAGATCATCGGCCACGATCAGGATGATATTGGGAGGACGCTTGCCTTCAGACGCTCGTAACGGACCTTGCGACCATTTGATATCGCGACTGTCGCCGATGGGCTCTCTCCACTGGGCGACAATACCCGGGATATAGATCTTGTAATTCTGGAAGGCGATATAACCAACGCCAAGAATGGCGATGAATGCTCCCAACAACTTCAATTTTTTCATATCTACGTCCTTGCGCTGGCGAAGCTCGGGCACCTCGTCATGAGGTTTGGCACAACAGGGTGATGTGGATAAGCGCTGCCGCAAGAGCGACAACCAGAAACATGGTCAGCCGGGGACTGGCATAAGCTGACAAGACCCGCTGGGTTGGAAACGAGAATGTGGAAAGCGTGCCGAGAATCTTTTCGAGGTGAGCGTCCTTGAAAGCTGGGTCCAGGACCAAACGCATCAAGTCCCGACGGCTGCGATACCGCATCAGTCCGAAAACCGTCCAGCCCGGGTCGGGAGCGGTATTCCAGGCATCGATATATCCGCCTACCTTGCGGCCAATCATGCCCGGATGGCCGCCTCGACAAACCAGGGCCCGCATGAAGATCCGCGAATAGCGCTGAAGAAGTTCAATACCCTGCACCGGTTGTCCGCTCTTTGGGTCCTCGACCTGCCCCATCTGGGCCTTGACCAGGTTGAGCATGACGAACTCGCGCCCATCGTCAGCTTCCAGGAAGGACCTAAGCGTATCGGGATCGTTTCCGCTGGCTTGGAATCGGCCTTCAACGGCTGACATGAATGCATCAATCTCGTGTTTTTGAAGTCGCCCCCGGATATTGTCGTACCACAGCCGGAAAATGCCATATACCACCAGCGCAGACCCCCAGATGATAGGTCCAGCCATGCCTAACGCTGGCCTGGTGAAGGCTTCAACGCCTGCAAGGCGTCGCGGCGCGCTTTGGCTGCAGATTGACAGGCTGGAGAGGTCTTCTCGATATTCCTGACGAGGCAGGCACGCACCTTGTCACGATCGAATGTTGCCAACTCGACTGAACAATATTTGCGGATATCTGGCATACATGCATCGCGCACAGTTTCCTGCGCACTAGCTGGCATCGTTCCCAGCAAAAAAGGCAGTACCGCTAACAAAAAACGAGTTATTACCTGCACGCAATTGCTCCTCATCCCCGGCCAATTAAATTGACATATAAGGTGCCAAATTATATCTGGCTAGTCCTAGAATCCAAACAGCAAAGGGTCGTGCAATGCGATTTTCAATTCACGATGCGCCTTGCCATTGCGCACATTTGCAGCGAAACATGCTGGCATGACCCTAGCTCCTTCCACGTTGAATGCGGCACCTGAAACGACACTGATAGATGGCCGACGCGAGCGCAGTCGGTCAAGCCGTGCCAAAATCGTGGCCGCGATGCTGGAACTGGTGGGCAAAGGCGATGTCGCGCCGAGCGCTGCTCGCGTGGCCGAAGTTGCAGGTGTCGGCTTGCGTTCGGTATTTCGCCATTTCGACGACATGGACGCCCTCTACCGGGAAATGGGCGAAGCGATCGAAGCGCAAATTCTGCCCATCATATTGGAGGCTCCAGTCGGCGCCTCCTGGAAGGAGCGGCTGTTCGACATCGCTCACCGCCGGGCGAAGGTGTATGAGACCATCCTACCCTACCGGATATCTGCCAATTTGAAACGATTTCAATCCGCCTATCTCATGCAGGACTATAAACGCATGCTGAGGCTGGAAAGCGGAATCATCGAAGCGCAACTGCCGCCCTCGGTGCGCTGCGACCAAGTCGGCGCACGCGGTCTCGATGTCATATTGAGTTTCCAGACATGGCGATTGTTGCGTCACGACCAGGCCCTGCCAGTCGACGACGCTCGCGCCGTAGTCCGCCGCTTGCTGGAAGACGCGTTAGCCCGGCTGCCAGATGCCTGATGACATCCCGGCTGATCTTGCTTTGCGCTTTCACGATGCTTTCATCATGCAGTGCCGACCTTCCGGCTAGCCGGCAAAAATGTGCCGGGCTTGAAGGCAATCCCATGCTTTGGGTGCCTGGCGGTAGCTTCGTGATGGGTTCAAACCCCAGATATCCCGAGGAAGGACCACCGCGCCTCGTGCGCGTCGAGGGCTTCTGGATGGACAGCCATGAAATCACGAACGGGGAATTCCGCGCTTTCGTCAAAGCGACAGGATACCAGACGATGGCTGAACGGATACCGCCAGCAACCTCGCAAACGCCTGCTGAAATGCGCGTTCCCGGATCCGCCGTGTTCAATGTGCCCACGCGCGATGACCCGCGATGGTGGCGTTGGGTCGTTGGAGCCCAGTGGCGCCATCCTTCAGGTGCTAAAGAGGCGATCATTGGGAAGGATCACGAACCAGTTGTACAAGTCGCATACCAGGATGCAGAGGCCTATGCAAAATGGGCAGGCAAGAAATTGCCCAGCGAAGAGCAGTGGGAATATGCGGCTCGCGGTGGAAATCCTGAATTGCCCGAGCCCTTAGATAATGACGGAAAGCCGCAGGCAAATTACTATCAGGGCGTTTTCCCGGTCAGGGCTCTGGATACCGATGGATATGTTGGGCGGGCTCCTGTCGGGTGCTTCGCGCCCAATGGCTTTGGTCTTTACGACATGATTGGAAATGTCTGGGAATGGACACGCTCATCTGGTGCCCGCGCCGACGCCGGCGAACCAGTAAACATCATCAAGGGTGGGTCCTATCTTTGTGCCGCCAATTATTGTGCAAGGTACCGTCCTGCTGCACGCCAATTCCAGGAACGAAGCCTTGGGACAGACCATATTGGATTTCGCCTCGTCGACGAGACAAGGCCATCACCCGCGAATTGACCCTTGTCGAATATTGTGGCACTATTAATGCCAATAACAGCGCCGTCCAAACCGGAGAAACCCTTGAAAATCTTGCGAACCCCCGATGCATGTTTCGATTGCATCGATGATTTTCCATTCGCCCCGCATTTTGCGCAGATCAAGGACGAGGCCAGTGCTGCCGAGTTGCGATTCCACTATATCGATGAAGGGCCACGCGATGCGCCCGTTGTCCTGATGCTGCACGGCGAACCGACATGGAGCTATCTCTACCGCCACATGATTGGACCGGTTTCGCAGGCGGGCCTTCGGGTTGTTGCGCCGGACCTGATTGGCTTTGGAAAGTCCGACAAGCCAGCCCTTAAAAGTGACTATAGCTACGCGCGCCATGTCGCCTGGATGCGGGCATTGATCGAACAACTCGACCTCACGAATATCACATTGGCGTGCCAGGACTGGGGATCGCTGATTGGCTTGCGCCTTGTTGCCGAAATGCCCGGGAGATTTGCAGCCGTGGTGCTCTCGAACGGCGGCTTGCCCGAAGGGCAGCCTGCCCCGCGCGCTTTTGCAATCTGGCGTGCCTTTTCAAAATGGAGCCCGTTTTTTCCAATTGGAAAAATTGTCAAGACCGGCACGAGAAGGGCATTGTCTGCAGCTGAGATCGCCGCTTATGATGCGCCGTTCCCTCAAGGCAAGTACAAGGCCGGAGCCCGCATATTCCCGACTTTCGTGCCGCTCGGTCCCAATGTCGCGATTCCCGATCAGCGCAAGGCCTGGACAGTCCTCGAGAAATGGGAAAAGCCATTCCTGTGCTGCTTTAGCGACCGCGACCCAATCACTCGCGGCGGCGATGCACTGTTTATCGATCGTGTGCCAGGAGCAAAGGGCCAGCCCCATGTGACATTGAAAGGTGGGCACTTTATACAGGAAGATGATCCCAAGGGTTTTGTCGAAGCTATTTTAAAGGTCGCAAAAGCCTAGCCCAATTTGCAGCGACGGTGCCGCCACCAGATGAGGCCGACTGCCACTCCAAGGAGACCCAAAGCAAACGGCCAAAGACCAAGCAATCCCGGAACGAGCACATTGCGCATGGCGTTTTGGAATATCTGCTTTGGTGCAGTGTAGCCTTCAGGCATCTCAAGGACGGCGTTGGTTTTTGCGAAGCGGACATAGTCCGCCTGCATGGAAATAAAGCGTGCAGGATCGGACACAGATAGGTCATGTGCCTCGCCGGGATCTCGGCTGATGTTGTAAAGACGCCATTTGCCGTCACCATAAGGCGCAATGTTTTTGACCAGCTTGTAGTCGCCTTTGAACAAGACAGCATTTCCTGACAATTCATAACCTAGAGATCGCGTATCGGGGCCGACTTTGCCAGCTTTCCCGGTGAGCATCGGCGTGAGGTCAAGACCTGTCATCGGCTCCACGCGTCGCCCTTCAAAATACCCCTTTTGTGGTTCCACATCGGCAAGCGAAAGCAAGGTGGGTGCCAAGTCTGTAACATGGGCAAAGCCATCTGCCACTGCGCCGCTTTGCACTTGTGAGTTGCCAGGCCACGCGACAATGAGAGGGACACGCAGTCCACCTTCGCTCGCGGTGAACTTGTACCCGCGCAGTGGAGCCGCAGCAGCGCTGGCAAATCCGACCCCAATGGCGGTCAGCGAACCGGGACGACCCTGATTGGCAAGTCGCTGGTCGTACAGACGATTCGTATTCCATGTCGTTATCCCTCCAGCAGCCATCGGATCAGTGGGCTCCGGACCGTTGTCGGATAGAAAGACAAATATCGTGTTTTCATAAACTCCTGTTGCCTTGAGATGCGCCACCAACCTCCCGACCTCGCGGTCCATGGCAGTTGCCATAGCCGCATAGGCCGACATCGCGTTGCTACGCTGAAGACGCTGTCCTGCTGTCAGCTTTTTCCAGTCCCCAGTCGTTGCCATGGTGACCATTGCGATACCTGCTGGCAGGACGCCTTGTGCAACGGCTCCTGCCTGTCGCGCCCTTCGCAACGTTGTCCAGCCGTCACTGTAACGACCAGCATAAGCGGCGATATCTCGGCTGGGGGCCTGGACCGGGATATGATTGGCCAGAAAATTGAGTGAGGCAAAAAATGGTTTGCCGCTCGCCTTGCCCCCATCGATATATGCAATCATCTTTTCGACGATGAACGTCGACGAATAATAGGTCTTCGGCAATCGGGCGGCCTTGCCGTCCTGGCTCCAGTCAACTGTGTTGTAAAGCAACAGGTTTGGCTTTTCCTCGAAATTGTCAGCGCCCGATTGGGACAACGCAAAGGCATGGTCATAGCCCCGCGCAGTTGGAAGCGTGGCAGGCGTGTGCCCAAGGTGCCATTTTCCCGTCAGGTAGGTGCGATAACCGCCACGTCGCAACTGGTCGGCAATCGTCACTACGCGGTCATTGAGATGGGTCTCGTATCCGGGTCTGCCCAAATGCTCGGGCGGAATCGTCTCGGGCATGTTTCCAAGCCCTGCGCGGTGATTGATCACTCCAGTCTGTAGCATTGCACGTGTTGGTGAACAGGATCCTGCAACATGAAAATTGGAAAAGCGCACGCCCTTGGCGGCAAGCGCATCAATGTGCGGTGTTCTTATTTCGCTTCCAAACGACCCGACATCGGTAAAACCCCAGTCATCGGCAAGGAGAATGACGATATTGGGACGCCGGGGTTCTGACGGCTGGCCAACTGACGCAGTCGACAATGCAAGCGCTGGAAACGCGGTCAGGGCAAGTCGCCTTCTCACGCTTTTGGCCCAAGCAGCGGTGATAGGCAGTTCGACTTTTCAAGCATTGGTGCCAGCATGATTTTTGCGCTTTGCGGCAGCTCTGCGTATCGGGCGCGCAATTCTGCCAGGCACTTTCGCTGATATTTGAACGTGCCTTGCGTGTAAGGCAGATTCATCGCCGTCATGCTGAACATTTCCTGTCCGGCCTCAATGGCTGACGAGTTCGCAACCAGGAACGGCAAATATACAGAGCCTATAACCTCAAGAAATCGTTCGACTACAGTGGCGAACGGCCTGTCAACGACATCCCATTCACCTTCGATTCCCGACATGTCATCGATATGAAGCAGCCAGCGAAAAGCGTATGGAAAGTCTGCTCGCAACATCGCCTGCGGCGTCGGGTCAACTCCAAGCTGCGACAGCTGGCCAAAAATTGCAAACTCTGCCATGCTTGGTCTTGATCCGAACAGGCAGTGATTATCAACGACATGGTCTTCAAGCGCCTTCAGCACCGCTCGTGAGGAAGCCTCGATCAGTGCAAAATTCTCGACTGTGCATCCAACCATTGCCATTCTCGCCACTTGACGTTCACGGAATTTTTCAGCGAAGAGCTGGCTCTTTTCAAGTCCACCCCCTTTCAGGGCGTCGAATGCCAACCAGCGGCTCATCTGGACCTGGTCGATTTCACCCAGCCATCGATAACCAAACATCGCCTTGGTCAACCACTCGTCAGCAAAATCCTCGAGCAAATGCGCCAGGAATGCGCGGGCTGGGTCGGCTGGCACGACCGAGCGTTCCTGGTGCCTTCGTTCCAGGTCATAGAT
>JBATDO010000453.1:0-7434 GCA_049663505.1 Sphingorhabdus sp. | reverse complement strand
CCAGCCGAGGTGCTGTTTCGTCCCAGTTGTCCAAGGCATTTTGTAAGGTCGGGGCGATATGTGAAGCGTCTGCGAACCATGCCAAGTCATTTGAGACGGCAACCAAATGACCGTCACGACCTGATTTGAGCGATGCAAGTTTCATAGAGTTCCTCTCGTTTCTAGATGCATCATGGCGATACAATCGGTTTGCGGCAACAGTAACTGTGAGGTTCGGACGGACAAATGACGGCCAGGAGGTTTCGTATGTGGATTTGATCGAGAGCAACAGCGCTGACAGGACCAGTGCTTGGTACCAATTCCGCAATTAGCCAACAAGCCTTCAACACTGGAGATGCTGCCAAAAATGGTTCGCCTACGCAACAGAAGCGCAGCGCAGCTTCGCATCTTTTTCAAGATGAGCGTCCCGGCGTTGCTATTTTTAGTGATGCACTGGAAAACAGGGCATTACGACACGGACCGCCATTTGGGGGTTGCCGCAAAAGAGACCATTTTGCAGATTTCGAGTAGGCAGAACAGTTTCAAGCTCGTGCCTTCATGCACGCAGAAATTTCTCGGCGAATAGGTCAAGACGCGGCGGGGACCGCTTGAGGCACAAATGCCCAGGGCCAGGCTGTCCGAGTGAACGGAACAACTTTAAAGAGCAGTTGATCCTAGATTCGATCCGCATCTGGATCGACATGCAACCAGTCCGCATGACGCGGTGCTTGCTTGGTTTCGTCCCATTCCTTCAACATCAAAGGGGCAACGCGTTTCAGCTCATCATACTGATCCTGCGTGCCGATATTGCATGCCAGTTCCAGCCGGTGCCCGTTGGGATCAAAGAAATAGATAGAACGAAATATGCCGTGATATGTTGGACCAAGCACCTCGATACCCATCGATTCAATATGTTTTTTCGCGGCATGAAGTTTATCCGTGTCAGCAACTTCGAACGCGATATGCTGGACCCATGCCGGGGTATTGGCATCACGCCCCATAGGAGGCTGGTTTGGGAGCTCAAAAAAAGCAATCACATTGCCGCCACCACATTCCATAAAGATGTGCATGTAAGGATCATATTCGCCCGTTGACGGGACATGGTCCTCGGCGAACGCAGTGGAAAATTCCATGCCGAGAACAGCGGAATACCAGTCCACCGTCTCCTTTGCATCATTGCATCGATATGCAACGTGATGAATTTTCAAAAGAGAAAACGGCAAGTTCATCAAAGGGATTCCACTTCCAGGACGCCGCGGGCAACTTGATCGCGTTCAATAGATTCAAACAATGCCTTAAAATTACCTTCTCCGAAACCTTCGTCCTTCTTTCTCTGGATGAATTCAAAAAATACCGGGCCGATTTGCGGCTGGGCAAAAATCTGCAGCAGCAAACGCGGATCATCATTTGTGGTCGAACCGTCAAGCAATATGCCTCGATCCTGCAAGGCGCCAACAGGTTCACCATGCCCAGGAAGTCGGTCCTCCAGCATGGAATAATATGTAGCGGGAGGCGCTGTCATGAAAGGAGTTCCCAACGCTTTCAATCGATCCCAGCACCCCAAGAGGTCGTCGCAAATAAACGCGATATGTTGAATTCCTTCACCATTATAAGCGCGCAAGAACTCCTCGATTTGCCCTCCACCCGCCTTGCCTTCTTCGTTGAGCGGAATGCGGATCTTGCCATCAGGGGCCGTCATCGCTTTGGAGGTTAGTCCTGTATATTCACCCTTGATATCAAAATACCTGATTTCCCGAAAATTGAAGATGCGTTCATAGTAACCCGCCCAATAGGACATGCGACCGCTGTATACATTATGGGTGAGATGATCGATCAACCTCAATCCTGCCCCAACCGGATGCCGATCCACCCCTTCAAGATACACAAAATCAATATCATATACTGATAGTTCTTCTCCATAGCGATCAACCAGGTAGATCAGCGCGCCACCGATACCCCGAACCGCAGGGATCCGGAGCTCCATCACTCCGGTTTTGCTTTCCACAGGTTCTGCGCCGCGTTCGATCGCTGCGGCATAGGCCTTCGCTGCATTTTTCACGCGAAAAGCCATGCCGCAGGCCGATGCACCATGTTCGCTGGCAAAATAGGAGGCGTGGCTTCGTGGTTCATAGTTTACAATGAGATTGATTTCACCCTGACGCCAAAGATCAACATCCTTTGACCTGTGATGCGCAATGCGGACGAAACCCATTGCTTCGAACACCGGTTCGATCACCCCCCGTTCTGGTGCGCAGAATTCAATAAATTCAAAGCCGTCAAGGCCGAGTGGATTTTCAAACAGATCGCTCATGGAGGCTCCAGAAAAGAAGGGGGATGCAAGTACCCGTTGTCTATGGGCACCTTTTAGTATCAAATGAAACCAATTTTGCCAAGAGTCAAATCAACGCAGTTCAGAGATACGGCCTCGCAACTGCGACAACATCTGCTCAAGCACCTTTGCCTCGCCACTTCCCAATATTTTCTCGAGCTCCGCTTCGACGGATAGTGCGAGCGGTACAATCTGCTCGTACAACTCGCGACCTGTTTGTGTCAGTGCGAGATGATGTGATCGGCCATCCGCGATGTTCGGCGCGCGGCCGATCAGTCCGCGGTCTTCGAGTGCCTTGGACGCACGATTGACCGTCACCTTGTCCATGGCAGTGGCAGCAACGAGTTCCCGCTGGGTTGCTGCATTGATTTCGCCTAAAACGGCCATCAATCGCCACTCGGGAATCTTCAGCCCAAATCTCCCCCGATAGGCGCGGGATATCAGGTCGCTGACTGCATTTGACGTGATCGACAACTGATAGGGTAAAAATTCCGCAAGCTTGAGTTGCTGCTTAGCATTGGACATATTTTCCCCCTAAAACTCAATATTTGTACCTGCCCAAATAACTCTTGGTCCAGAACGCTCGATGGTGCCATCGCTGCTGATGGCTGCCTCTATGCGGTTGTCGAAAAGATTTTCGCCGCGCAGCTCAAACTGAATTTGCTCAGTTAACTTGTACGAAATACTTGCGTCCACTGAAAGCATACTGCCCAAACGCCGCATATTCGCATCATCTTCAAATTGCGCTGCAACATAACGCGTATTTAAATATAAGCGAACTGGCTTGGTATCGTAGGTCAATCCCAGGCTGCCAAAATGGCTTGGAACTTGAGCCGGACGCAAACCGTCAAGTCCTGCCCCTGTTGTCTTTGAAATGACCACCGCATCAATATAGGCATAGCCTGCACGAATGGTAAAATCGCCGGACTTGTAGGAAGCGTCGACCTCGATCCCTTTGCTGTCTAGTGCATCCAGATTTTGCCGCTGTCGGTAGGTACCGCCTGCTGCCACAAACCCCACTCCGGGAAATGTTGCTGGTCCCTGCCCCAAGGCTACATTGGCGATGGCATTGTTAAGGCGATTGATGAATGCGGTTGCATTCAACGATAATCCCCTCCCAGATACATCGATTCCGATTTCTGCACCCTTCAGCCTTTCAGGCACGAGCATTTCATTGGCAGCCGTTGCATCCGGACCAACACGAAATGGTCGGTAGAGCTCGTTCAATGTTGGCAAGCGCCATCCCAGATACGCAGCGGACCGCATGCTCAACCCTTCAATGACCTCCACCACAATAGCTGCCCTTCCACTACTCTCCCACCCAGAACGATCAGTAAAATTTTCATCCGAGCGGTTCGGACCGCCGATATTTACTTCCTTGCGAAAACCATTTGAGATTTGCCAATGGTCAAAGCGCCCTCCGCCTGTGAATATGATGCCTTCAACAGGGGTCCAGCTTCCGTCAACAAATGCACCCATGATATTGGTTTCACCACCAGCGCGCCGGCTTCGTCCGGGAACCGGTCCTGAAAAAAAGAATTTCTCGTTGGTCTCGCCCCAAGTGCGCCGCCAGTCGCCACCAATCCGGAGCTCGGCATCCTCACCGATGCTTGGCCGCAATTCGAACAGTGCCCCCAAACCGCTGGAAGGAGTTGAATATTGGTCCAGAACAGGCAAAACAGTTGTTCGGCCAGCTGTGATACTGCCAAATTGCGACGCAAAATCACGAATTTGGATATAGGCCAATGCGCTCCATTGCGACCCGCCACCTGTACGGTTGACAAGCCGAAAACTTGCATCAACGCCACTATTCTCGCTATCTGAGTAATCAAACCCGCGATCCCTAGCATCTGTAAATGCCCGAACGCCCGCCTGCAATTCTGTGGTTCCTGTCAGGGGAGAAACGAAACGAAGAGCGATCCCCCCCTGCTCGAATGGCGCTGCCCGGTCGACTGCACCGCGCTGCCCTTCAACTATGGGTATGAAGCCATCGCCGCGCACATAGCTGCCCGAGACAGTCAGATTTCCAGCACCTAATTTGCGCGCCAACGATGCCTTTGCATCCAGGCTGTCGCGACTTCCGTAAAAGGCCGATATGCTCGTCTTTCGGTCAGAAATGTCACTTTCAGCATGGATCGTGCCAGCCAGCGCGCCGGGGCCGTCGCTTCCAGCGCCGCCACCTGCGCGAACTCGCACCGAGGCCAGATTGATTGCATCATATCCTGGCCACGCGACCCATCCACCAAATGGATCGCTTTGGGGTACTCCATCTAGAATGAACAGCACCCGAGAGGATGCGTTCCCGCCAAGTCCACGCATAGTAATGCCCTGGCTGGTAGGGTTGGCAGATCGTGCATCGGCGCGACGGAACTGCTGCAATCCGGGCACTTGGAGCAATGCATTTTCCACGCGCTTACTCGCGTTGATGGACAAGTCGACCGACGTGATGGAATAGGCGGCCTCACCCATGGGTTCAGGCAGACCGCCATTGACAACGATAATGCCGGGTTCATCGGCCAGTGCGGCGTCCGAAATTTTTTCGGTACTGCATTGAGTGCTTCCATGGTTGGTCCGATGCGTTGCCGGGCACTTCTCTGCTGACGCAGGAGCTCCCCATCCCAGCAAAGGCAACGCGAGCGCTGTGAGATATTTCATGCGTCTGGGTTCGTTGCATCGGGATGCGCGGCTTCAAAAGCCGGTATGGAAGATAGCAATCCATCGATACGCACCAGCTTAGGGAACGCATCAAGAGGCGTGTCCAGTCGCCTGGCATTATACATCTGAGGCACGAGGCACACGTCAGCCAGATTAGGGTGATCATCGCCGAACAGGTCATCGCCAGGCGCCATTGCCTCAAGGGCAGTAAAGCCTTCGATTATCCAGTGACGATACCATTCGTCGATCTCGGCTTGGCTATGGCCCAGCCTGCTTTTCAAATAGCGCAATATCCGTAGATTGTTAATGGGATGGATATCGGCTGCGATGACGAGTGCCTGGGCTAGTGTCTTTGCACGTTTCGCAGGATCGCCTGACACCATCGGCGGCTCGGGAAAGTTTGCATCGAGATAATCGATAATCGCCAAACTCTGGGTCAAATCATGGCCATCAATGCAGAGCATCGGGACAAAACCTTGCGGGTTGCGTGCAACATATTCGGGTTTCGTTTGTTCGCCCTTCAGCAAGCTGGTTGGTATCGATGTGTAGGCGACCCCTTTGAGGTTCAAGGCAATGCGTACACGATAAGCGGCGGACGAGCGCCAATAGTCATAGAGAATTACTTCGTTCATGCGCAGCGAATTATCACAGCACGGCCAAAAGGCAAAAATATTGCGTTGGACCGAGGTCAGGTTTAGGTTCCAAAAACGATTTCGAGGATTGCATATGTCTGGACGACTGAAGTTATTCACATTTGCCCTTGCGTTGAGCGCATCGGTAACGGCGCAGGCCGCGGCACCAGTTACGGGTCGCTGGGTAACCCAAAGCAAGGATGGCATTGTAGAAATTTATGAATGCGGAGCCACTATCTGTGGACGGTTGGCAAAATTTCTTGCTCCACCCCCGGGTGGGCCAGGGCAGAAGGATGTTAACAACCCCAACAAATCCCTTCGAAACCGTACGTTGCTAGGGATGAATATCCTCACAGGATTTCAATCAGATGGGAACGAGTGGAAAGGGCATATCTACGACCCCAAGTCGGGCAAGTCCTATCGCTCGATTGTCTATAAAGGCAAGTCTGGAAACCTCGTCGTCAAAGGATGTGTGGGGCCCTTTTGTCAATCGCAGACATGGACGGCAGAACGTTAACACTGCCGGCACGACTGGTTCGGAACAACCGCATGTAAGTGCGGAACTGATGGGGCTGATCGCGCCAGTAGCCGAGTTCGTAAAGTTCGACGAGCGACAAGCGCAAGAGTTCGCGTGCCATGTCGATCTCTGCTTGTGACCCATTTGTCAGTTTGAACTTGAGTTGTGCGCTGCGACGATCCAACTTTATCATTTCGAAATTTACCATGGCGCCCCCCTGCCCCAATGGTAAACGGCGACGTAAGCGTAATATTTAGGCGCGCAGTTTCCATCCCGATCGCAGCAACATGTAGCAGACAAGCCCCAGTGTTAAATTGATCCCAAAAAGCAGCATCGCTCCAAATTGCACCGGACTATCTGCATTCCCGATAAAGCCATATCTGAAGCCGGAAATTGCATAGAAAAATGGATTGGCGTGGCTAACAGCCTGAAATGCAGGTGACAATTTGTCGACCGAATAAAAGGTGCCTGACAGCAAAGCTGCAGGAGCAACAATGAAGTTACCGATCGCGGCTGCGTGGTCAAACTTTTCGGCCCAGATGGATGTCAGTACTCCAATGAGTGCAAGCAACACGGATCCCATCAACCCAAACCATATTACAGCCCAAAGATGGGCCGGCTCTACATGAACGCCGGGCCACAACAACATGGCCAACCAGATTGTTGCTCCGACCAGTGCCGCACGAGTGACCGCCGCTCCTGTCAATGCAGCAAGAACCTCCGCGTTCGAAAGGGGTGGCATGAGGTAATCTACAATCGTGCCCTGGATCTTGCCCACCAACAGCGAAAAGCTTGAATTCGCGAAAGAATTTTGCATCATTCCCATTATGATCAGGCCTGGTGCAATGAAATCGGCGAACGGCACACCCAAAACTTGGGGCTTCACACCACCCAACGCGACTGTGAAGATGATCAAATACAATAATGTCGTAACTGCAGGTGCCCATATCGTTTGTAGCTGCACCTTGAAGAACCGGCGTACTTCTTTCATGTACAGCGTCTTCAATCCAATCCAGTTGACATGACGGATCAACCGTTCGCCTTCGGGGAGTTGAACTATCGGACTGGATTCCCTATCTGGGCCTTGTGCGCTTTTATGGTGGATACTCATCGCGCAATCGACTATCGGCTTGCAGCTTCAACCGCAAGGCGCAATTGCGCCAATGAAGCGGTATGATGGATGCAAATTTTAGGGAAGTAACTATGTCCTGGACTGACCAGCGGATCGATCAACTGAAAAACCTTTGGGAAAAGGGTTTGACCGCCAGCCAGATCGCAGAAGAGCTGGGCGGAGTTAGCCGCAATGCAGTCATAGGCAAGGC
>JBATDO010000452.1:0-3091 GCA_049663505.1 Sphingorhabdus sp. | reverse complement strand
GATGGATAGCGCGCCTGCCATATACATCGTTGACGACGACCTTGCGTTTCGTACCTCGCTTTCTGCACTGCTCAAGGTGCGGACCCCTTTTGGCATTTCCGAATTCGCCGATGGCGCCGCATGGCTTGAACTGGAACAATCGCTGCCACCGGGATGCCTGCTGCTTGACTACAGCATGCCCAATTTGTCGGGTCTCGCTGTCCTGGAGGAAATGCGGGGCCGCGGATCTGCACACCAGGTCGTCATGATAACCGGTGAGGGCAATATCTCGGTTGCAGTGCATGCAATGCGGGCAGGTGCCCATGACTTTCTTGAAAAACCCGTCGCCTTTGATACGCTCATCGAGGCAATCAACCTTTCCGTCCAGCGCCTAGGCGACGACATCAACGCCAAGACTGCAGTGCTTCACGCCCAGCAGCGCATCGACAGGCTGAAACCGCGCGAACGTGACATCATGCTCAATCTTGCAGATGGGCATCCCAACAAGGTCATCGCACATAAGCTCGGGCTGAGCGTGCGAACGGTCGAAGTCTACAGGGCCAATTTGATGGACAAGCTCGAGGTACGAAGCCTTGCCGACCTCATTAAACTGGTGTTCAATGCCGGGCTGATGCCCGAAGCGAAAAATATGCCCTAACCTAGGCCTGGAGCGCGAGCGCCAGCTTTTCGCGGCCCGTTGTCGTCAGCTTGATCATGACAATCGCCCTGCCATCAATCCCCCGTTCCAGGTCGATCAGCTGTCCGTTCCCAAGAAGAGCCAGCCAGCGCTCGCCTGCGCGCGTGTCCATACCGGCCTTTTGGCACAGCAAGGCCAGCGTCAACTCAACGCGGTCGGTCTCCAGTACCAAAATCCACAACAACAATGCCCAACCGCTTTCGGCCTGCACCATTTCGCCAAACAGCACCTTGCGCTTGGCGATTTCGCGCAGCTTGCGGGTAGCTGCCACCGCGAGGACGGCGTTTGGCATCGAAGGATGTTGCGCTCGGAAAGCAGGATTATGGTTCATGATGCCCCCAGTCTGTAAAACACCGATTACCCATCAATTTTACATCGGCAAGTGGTAATTTTACAATTGGTCACATATGTCCGGCGCAGTTGCATGGCTGCTGATGGCTGTCCAGCCAGTGGTTTTGGCTATTTCTCAAGGCGGATAGGAGTGGCATGGCTAGCACCGGGCGGGCGCTTTAAAAATTTTGGCCCAGTAAGAAACCTGCCTCGATTGCAAAATGAGTGCGCCGGTTTCTTCAGGATCATTCACCCGTACTCAACCGGATCTTGTCCGCGCATCACCCCGGGCTCATGAACAAGGCCCGCGTCACGAACGCACGAAAACGGGCCCTGGCAGTTTGCCAGGACCCGCAGCTTCGATATTGTTGCGAATGATTATCCGCGCAACAGGTTCATTACGCCTTGCTGGCTCTGGTTAGCCTGGGCCAACATCGCCGTTGATGCCTGCGACAGGATCTGCGCAGATGCAAGCTTGGTCGATTCAACCGAGAAATCGGCGTCTTCGATCCGTGACTTGGCTTCTGTCAAATTGATGGCAGTCGATGTCAAATTGCTGACAGTTGCTTCAAGACGGTTCTGCGCTGCACCAACGCCTGCACGCTGTGTTGCAACAGTGTCGATCGCCGTGCTGATCAGGCCCATTGCGGTCGAGGCACCAGCAACAGTCGACATGTCAACAGCTGCGACGCCAAGACCCGTTGCATTCATGCTTGCAAAGGTGATGGCAACAGTCTGGCCAGTGTCAACACCGGTCTGGATGTTGAAAGTGCCGGCTGCATCCAGGAGATTGGTGCCGTTGAAGTCTGTACGGGTCGCAATGTCACCGATCTGGGCAAGCAGGGCAGTCGTTTCAGTCTGGATCGCGGTGCGGTCTGAAGCAGCGGTCGTGCCGTTGGCAGCCTGGACCGACAATTCACGCATACGAACGAGGATGTTCGAAACTTCGCCCATCGCGCCTTCAGCGGTCTGAGCAAGCGAAATACCGTCATTGGCGTTGCGGACAGCCTGGTTGAGGCCGCGAACCTTGGCGTCCATACGTGTTGCAATGGCGAGGCCTGCTGCATCGTCCTTTGCGCTGTTGATGCGCTTGCCGCTCGACAGGCGTTCCATTGCGTTGCCGCGCATGCTGTCGGCGATGCGTGAAGAATTCTGAGCACGAAGGGCGCCTACGTTGGTATTGATAACAGTCATAATACTTCCTTTCAGAAAAATACTCTTGGGCGGGCCACAAGGGATTTGGGGAGCAGCCTCGAAACATGAAACGGACCAAGTCGCAAAGAGTTAAATCGATGCACTGTCAGTTGTTTGGCAGCAGCGCCCATCTGGTCCGATTTGCTTTATAAAACACCTTAAAAACAGTCACTTAAAATTTCTGGCACGATGTTTGCTTTTAAACGATCGAGCAATGATGCTCCCAGTTACAAGGGTGACAAATAGCGATGTCCAGTATCGACCAAAGCAGGCTTTTGCAGATGCGTTCGTCCATCTTGAGCCAAAATGGCGCGCTGCAGCGCGCCGCTGGAAATGGCGTGACCGAGGGGCAGGCTGTCTCGGGGGCCCGTCCCGACAACGCATTTTCCGCGACCATGACCGAGGCGCTGCACTCGGTGAACAACCAGCAGCAAAAGGCAAGCGAACTGTCTGCATCCTATGAACGCGGCGACACCAACGATATCGTCCAGGTGATGGTCGAGAGGCAAAAGGCCTCGCTTGGCTTCGAGGCAACGCTCCAGGTCAGGAACAAGCTCCTGTCCGCCTACCGTGATATCATGAGCATGCCGGTCTAACCCATGGCAGACCAGGAAATCATCATGGCAAGCGCAGCAGCGCCGTCTTCAACCTCGCTTACAGCGGCCAATGTGCCGCGCTTTGACATGTTGAAAAACCTGTCAAACGAACCCGCGGTGCGCCGCGCAGCGCCAGCTATTGCACTCGTAGGTGGGCTTGGTCTTGCCGCCATGGCGTGGAGCCTGCTCAGTTCGCCTGCACAAGCACCCTTGTACCAGGGCCTTGCCGATGCCGACAAGGCAGCTGTTGCCGATGCGCTCGGGGCTGCAGCCATCGACTATCAAATGGATCCTT
>JBATDO010000451.1:0-2490 GCA_049663505.1 Sphingorhabdus sp. | reverse complement strand
CCGATCATCTGTTGCCGCAGGACGTTACCAGTCTGCGCAACGGCTGCAAATGGTGCCTCCAATATCCCGACTGGTCGAATTTCTGGCCGTGTAGCGCCAATGCCAATTCGTCCGATGCGATACTTGTTCCCAAAACGATCAACCTCTTGGACGACCGCGGTGTTTGCCTGCTTTGTGAGTTCTTGGCCATCACGCTCAATTTTGAGCACGACTCTTTCACCCGGAATCAAAATGATCTCACTCGCCATTTCATCGAATGTCTCAACTTTTCGACCATTGAGCGACAAAATCCTGTCACCCTTTTCCAAGCCCATTTCGGCCGCGGGGCTCCCAACCTGAACCATCGCCACGACAGGAGGTGTGACGGGCTTTCCGAACGCCAGCAGGAATCCCATGAAGATGGCGATTGCGAGGAGAAAATTAACCGCTGGCCCCGCAAAAACGATAAGTGCGCGCTGCCACAACGTCTTTGACTGGAACGTCTGGTTGCGCTCATTGACGGGCAAGCTGCGCCAACTCTCGTCTGCCTGGCTGGATGGATTCATGTCGCCTGCAAATTGCACGTAGCCGCCAAGGGGAAGCGCCCCGACCCGCCACAGGGTCCCGCGCCGATCCGTCCATCCGAACAGCTGCGGGCCGAAACCGATTGAGAATTTTTCCGCTTTGACACCAAAAAAGCGTCCGACAAAATAATGCCCGAGTTCGTGAACGACTACGAGCGTGCCGATGAGCGTCAAAAATGCTAAAATAGTGACGAAAAAATTTGGGGCTTCAACGGCCATTTGCGACTTTCTCTATTTTTGCCTGCGCATAAATCCTTGCGCCTGCATCAATGCTGAACAATTCCGTAAGTTCCAGCGGCGCGCTTGGGGTGTACCCGTCAAGGGTTGCCTCAACCAAGGTGGCGATATCAAGAAACCCGATTTGACGTGCCAGAAATGCGGCAACTGCTATTTCATTGGCTGCATTTAGGATCGCCGGCTTTGCGCCCCCCTCCTCGATCGCACTGCGGGCCAGACGCAGCGCGGGAAAGCGGACGACATCAGGTGACTCGAAAGTCAGCTGGCCAATCTTGGCCAAGTCAAGTGGCAGGCAGTTGGTCGCAATTCGGTCCGGCCAAGCCAGTGCGCTTGCTATGGGAATTCGCATGTCAGGTGCGCCCATCTGTGCAAGCGTCGAGCAATCGACATACTCGACCATTGAATGGATCACGGATTGCGGATGGACGAGGATGTCAATCTTGTCGAGGCCAATCGGAAACAAGTGATGGGCTTCGATCAATTCCAAGCCCTTGTTCATCATCGTCGCCGAATCAACGCTGATTTTGGCACCCATATCCCAATTCGGATGGGCGACTGCCTGCTCAGGCGAAACCGTCGCCATCTGTTGCAGTGTGAAGGCACGGAATGGCCCACCGCTTGCAGTCAGCGTAATCTTGCGAACCTGATCAATGCTCCCGCCAGCTAGGCACTGAAAAATCGCGTTATGCTCGCTGTCGACAGGGAGAAGCGTTGCTCCTGAACGCTGAAGTGCAGCCATCATGAGCCCACCAGCCGATACCAGCGCCTCCTTGTTGGCAAGCGCGACTGTCCTACCTGCTTCGATGGCAGCCATGGTTGAAGGCAATCCAGCACATCCAACGATCGCAGCCATCGTCCAGTCAACATTGCATCTGGCGGCCTCAACCAATGCTTCAGCGCCTGCTGCCACTCTTGTTCTGGTTCCAGCCAGTAAGTCGCGAAGAGTATCATGGGCTGCTACATCTGCGACCACGGCAAGTTCTGCATCGAATTCGCGCGCCAACGCGGCCAATGCCGTGGCGTTGCCATTGGCCGTCAGTGCAACCACGCGGAATGCATCACGGTGTTGACGAACGAGGTCAAGGGTCGACAGACCGACAGAGCCTGTGGCCCCAAAAATGGAAATATTTCGGACAGTCATGCCCCGACCCAAGCAACAGAAGCGATCGCGCCGGTAACAAACAATACCGCAATGAGACCGTCGGCACGGTCAAACAAACCGCCATGTCCCGGAATGAGGTTGCCTGAGTCCTTCACTCCAGCGCGACGCTTGAGCCAGCTTTGGAAAAAATCTCCGATTTGCGCTATGACTGCAATCATAGCGCCGACGCCAAAGTGATACCAAATCCCCATGTGAAGGTCGCTATTGGCTAATAACCAGGCAATTCCCACTAAGGCCAGTCCGGCAGCGAACATGCCTC
This sequence comes from Sphingorhabdus sp., assembly GCA_049663505.1. Taxonomy (GTDB): domain Bacteria; phylum Pseudomonadota; class Alphaproteobacteria; order Sphingomonadales; family Sphingomonadaceae; genus Sphingorhabdus_B. Next base: position 269 of record JBATDO010000451.1, on the reverse strand, counting down.
CTGCCAATCCAGACCATGTCTTTGAAGGGCTAATTCTTGGCGCGATCTTGGGTCCGCCAATGTTTCGGCCCACGAAATAGGCACCGATGTCGGTCGCTATTACTGCACCGACCAGCATTAGGGCGGCTGACATTCCAAAAAATGGACTGCGCAGCGTGACGAGCGTGAAACATGCCAACCCGATATAGATTGCTCCTGCGCACATCATTAAAGCCCGGCGCCAGGCATGGCTTGTTATTTTCGAGACCAGTCCCCACAATTCCCAATAC
>JBATDO010000450.1:0-2342 GCA_049663505.1 Sphingorhabdus sp. | reverse complement strand
ATCATGGACAGCAAGCCTATTATGAGCCCAAAGCTGACCGGATTACGATGCCTCCTGCATCGCTCTTCACCGGGTTCGATCATTATTATGCGACCCTCGCCCACGAGCTTTCGCATTGGACCGGGCATGTCTCGCGACTGGATCGCAATTTGAAGAACCGTTTTGGAAGTGCGGCTTATGCGGCAGAAGAACTGGTCGCTGAACTTTCCAGCGCAATCATTGGTGCGGAGTTGGGCCTTCCCGTCAGCCACTTGGACAGCCATGCCAGCTATATCGGGCATTGGTTGAAACTGCTGCGCAGCGATGATCGCGCAATCCTCACAGCCGCGGCGCGCGCCGAAGAAGCGAGCGCTTTGGTGTTGCAACTGGGAGGTCGTGCTGCGGTTACAGAAGCCGACAGCGCTTACGATTTCGCTGATGCTGCGTAATCGGCGAGGATCTCCTATGCTATCGCAATATTGCTCTGTTCATTTGAATGATATTAAGATATATATGCCAAATGAAAGGAATTGATATGGCGACACAATTAGCCCCAAACAAAGGCGATGACGCGCGTATTCTCAGTTCAGCGGTAGCAAAGATCGCAGAATTCTGGGGATTGAGCAACGCAAAGTTGGGTCTTGTCCTCGGTCTGTCGCAAGCCACCGTCTCGCGGCTGCGCTCGGGACAAACAACGCTCGACCCAGCGTCCAAATCCTTTGAAGCCGGCCAGTTCCTGCTGCGCCTGTTCCGCAGCCTTGATGCGCTGCTTGGAAGCGATGACGCGGCTTCGCGCCGGTGGTTGGATTTCGCAAATCTTGATCTTGATGCACGGCCGATAGACCTTATCGACAGCTTCAAAGGCCTGCTAACCGTTTGCGATTATGTTGACGCCCACCGCGCTCGCGTCTGAAGCCAGGCGGTACGAGGGTACGGTTTGGCGGGTCGTTGAGGCGCAGCACCGGATCTCTACCAACAGGCTCGCTGCATCGCTTGAAGACCAAGCTCGGCTTGAGGCTCTGGCCGAAGCTGCAAAGCCCGACCTACCCAAAGAGGCGCGGGGACTTCACTTTCTTCTGTCATCGCCGTTTCGCTATGGCCACCGCACCGCTAGCAGGTTTCGCCGGGCCGATGAACGGCCCGGCATCTTCTACGCCAGCGAAGCCGAAAGCACTGCAATTGCCGAGACAGCCTATTGGCGGTTGCGGTTCTTTCTGCGCTCGCCGGGCTTTGTACCGCCTTCGACCACGACCGAGCATTCGAGCTTTAACGCCAAGGTGGGAACCGATCACGCGATTGACCTCACACTTGCTCCTTTTGTCTCCGATACAGCGCTTTGGACGCACAAGAGCGATTACGCGGCATGCCAGAAACTTGCATCATTGGCGCGAACGGCGCAGATCGAATTGATCCGCACGACCTCTGCCCGCGATCTGGCACGTGGCTGCAACATTGTCATCCTTGCCCCAACAGCTTTTCAGTCAAAGCCGCCGGTGCCGCAGCGCACCTGGCATTTCCGTTTCGAGGACGGCCGCTTGACCGCCCATGCGGCATTTCCAGCGACCGAGCGGTTGGTGTTTACAGCTGAGCAATTTGGTCTCGGCAGCGTTACAGACTGACCAGTTGCCGGGCGTTAGCGCTGAATTTCTAACCGAAAGCACTGCAGCGCGGGGTCCGCCATTCGAGAGAGGCCCTGGGCCAGCAGTTCTGATTGCGCAACCCGCCCGGGCAGGCCCGTGTTGTCCAGCCGGTGGCTGTCCTGCCCGCGCCAGCCTTGCCCTTGGCAGGTTTCCCGGAAGCAGTGCTCCGGTGCGCAATAAGCCCTGAAAGCTGGCCCTGACGGGCTCTCGCTGGCGGATTTCCCGCTTGGCTTGAGCATCTTCAGGAGACAAATCATGCAATCCACTTTTGCCGACCAACTGGCAGGCCTCGACCTTGCCGGCTTTACCATCGGGCCGCCGCCTGTCACTTCAACCGATTATCCGTCGACCGATGCTATCACGCAGACGCTGGTCGGCGTGTGGTCCGATCTCTTTGCGATGTTGGTCGATACAGCGCTTGAAGCCGACGCGGAAGATATCGGCTGGGGACTGGTCAATCTGTTTCACCGGGCTGCGCAGCGCAAATCATCCGCCGTTGACCGCGCGACCGACGAAGTTCGCGCGCTCGTTGCCACAAACGACGGCTCTGAGGTTCTGACCCATGATCTGGAAATCCAGATCGAGCGGGCACAATGTGCTGAAGCCAGCATGGTTGCACTTGAAGAAATTCGCGAAGTGGCAGCCGGCCTGTTCCTCAATGAGTTCGGATCATCGTGGAAGCCAGTGTCGAGTTCGCGGTTTAATCACGGCGCAATGCTGACC
>JBATDO010000449.1:0-9725 GCA_049663505.1 Sphingorhabdus sp. | reverse complement strand
GTGGAACGAAACGCGCGGATCGACGCCGTGGGGTCCTCCACCATCTGACCCCATGGGAATGCGCGACATCGATTCAACGCCTCCGGCAATGGCCAGGTCGGCCATCCCGCATCCGATCTTGGCCGCGACGATGCTAACGGCCTCGAGCGCCGAAGCGCAGGCGCGGTTGACTTGAAGTCCAGGTGTTCGATCAGCGAATCCTGCAAGAATGGGAGCTATCCGGGGCAATGTTGCACCCTGTTCGCCGGCGGCGGTAACCGTGCCCATCACGACCTCGTCAAGACAATCGGCGGCAAGGCTATTTCGGATTTTCAACGCGACGAGAAGCTGGCGGGCGAGCTCTACAGGCGTCGCTTCGCGCAAGCCGCCGTCGGGCTTGCCACGCCCGCGCGGGGTCCTGACATGGTCGTAAATGAACACCTCGCGCATGCCTGAATGCCTCCCTCGTCAAATTATGATATAATGCATTATAAAAATAATTTCACTAGTCAAGCGCTGACGTGATTCAGGTGCGCGGCACTTCCATGGGAACGTCACGCGGGTTGGTTTTATGTCGTGCAACTCTTTTCATGCAGAATCGGAACAGCCTTGTTCGCGGGTGCCGAGAGGTATGCGAACACCCCATTCTTCACAGCATCGGCAAGGTTGCGCCCTGGAATGCCTACCCGACGCCGAAGGCTCGCGATTTCGCACAGATCCACTCATGAGCGGCTTGCTTCCTGCCCCTGGTCGGAATAGGACATTCGAGCCATGCCAGATATTGCTTTCCAGCTTGTCGCAAAACAGCCAAGCGGAGTTGCTGAACTGGCTGACTTGCTGTTCAGCGGCCTTTCCGAGCGGCCATTGTGGAAAGCTTTTCTCGAGCGCGTTGCCGCCAGGCTGGGAACCCACTGCGCGGCGTTCGTGATTTCGAACGGGCAGGGGCCTGGGGAAATTGCCGTGTTGTCTGCGCAACTACAGCTGGACAATCGCTATGCCTGCCTGGTCAAGGACCAGGCGTTCAAAGACCTGCCATTTGAAACCCCGTCGATCGTGACTGCGACAGATACCAATTCCCAAAGTTGCGCCGAGCGTTCCGAATATGTCACGCTCAAGCTGCGCTTGGACAAGGACCGCGCTATCTGGTTGATATGCACTCAATCGGTCCAGAGTGAGGCGGCGCTTGCGGATGATTGGCAAGCCGTCTTGTTGGCATTGCTGCCATTGCTTCAGCGGGTCGTCAGGCTGTATCTTGTCATCGGCGAAGGTGAACGCCGCCTTCGTATTGCAGAACATGTCCTGGAAACGAGCGGAGTGGGTGTCATCTTGGTCGACAGCACCGGATCTGTGGTCATTGCCAACACTGCTGCAAACTCGATCCTGGCACAGTGTCATGTACTTCATGTTCGTGATGGACGGCTGCAGGCGCGTCGCCGCGCTGATCACGACCTTTTGCAAAAGCATATCGAGCAAATGGCAGAGCAACAAAGTGCCCTTGCAGCAGACCCGGATTGCTACGCAAGCATTGCGCTGGTCCGCGACGACCATCCCCTTCCACTGACGGTCATGGTTCGTCCTGGTCCACCATTCGGCCCTGCATCTGCCCCGTTGCGGCGCACGGCGACGGTCATTCTGCGTGATCCGGGTCGCCGGCTGAAACTGGCCGTGTCAGACCTTCAGAAATTGTTTGATCTCAGTCCTGCCGAAGCACGGTTGGCGCAGCTTCTGGCAGAAGGGCAAAGCACAGAAGAAGCGGCCATGAATCTGGGGGTCAGCCGCAATACCATCCGGACGCAACTGCAGGCGATATTTGCCAAGACGAACTCCAACCGCCAAGGCGACCTGGTGCGTCTATTGCTGAGTTCTGCCGCCACGCTCACGCAGCGAGACGACAACGCTATTGCACCGAACTGACCTCGTTGCTCGTGGTCACTTGGTGCGGACCAGGCGCCCTGGAAGCAAGCCTGAGGGCTCGTCATTTCTTGCGACGATCTCCCCTGCGACCATCGTCAAGTCGTAACCCTTTGCCTTTTGAACCAGGCGCCGACCGCCAGAAGGGAGATCATAGCGCACAACAGGTGCGCACAATTCCAGGCGTTCCAGGTTGATCACGTTGATGTCGGCGCGCTTGCCTATGGCCAGTTCGCCGCGGTCATCGAGCCCGATTAGCTGGGCTGTAGCCTTCGTCATCCGGTGGACCATGTCTGCCACGGACTTGCGGCCCCTCTTGCGGTCGCGTGCCCAGTGGGTCAGCGCGAAGGTGGAATAGCTTGCATCGCAAATCGTGCCGACATGCGCGCCGCCATCCCCCAAGCCAAGCACGACATCTGGGTGCGAAAGGATTTCACCCACCGCATCAAGGCTTCCGTCGGCAAAGTTGGCCATAGCCAAATAGAGCTTTCCGCCGCTTTGACCTTCAACCAGGATATCATAGGCCAGTTCTTCGGGCGGAATTCCGGCTGCACGCGCAAGTCCAGCAATACTTTGTGTTTGCGGTTGCTCATAATCGGGTTCCTCGCCAAGCAGGAACATATGCTCAAAATCTCGAACGGCGCGGCCAAGCACAAGGGCGGGATCTGGATCAACTGGCTCAGCCAGGATAGCTGCGCGTATCTCGGGCCGACGCAGTTCGGTCAACAGCTCCGACAACGGCAAACCTGCAAGTCCTGCGTAAGTCGCCGTGGTGTAAAAGGGGTTGAGAGTAAGCTCGACGCCCAAAATCATCCCGATTCCGCGCGGCATCAACTGGCCCTTCATGACCAGGCCTTCGGCATTGGCAGCCGCCAGCTGCTCGAGCAGGGCGGGATAGGCATAAGGTCCAGTATTTCCGGTGCCTATCGAAAAGGTGAGAGGCCGTCCTGATTCCCGGGCAAGTTCCCGCATCGCATCGAGGTTGGCATCCGGAAGGTGGATATCTTCAACGATCTGAAACACGCCCTTGCCTTTCCGGCGCAGGACTTGGGCAAAAGCCAGGAGTTCGAATTGCGCTGCCTGGTAGGTCGGGATGGGGTTGCCGTTGCTTGAGCGATGAAACAGGCTGCGCGAGGTCGCGATTCCCAGGGCACCGACATCAAGCGCCTGTTCCAGCAAGGCGCACATGCGAGAAATATCGTCGGCAGTCGCTGGCTCCCGGTTCGCTCCGCGCTCACCCATGACAAAGACGCGCAGTGGAGCGTGGGGAACATAGGCCGCGATGTCCATGTCATAGTGTCGCGAGGCCAGGAATTCCAGATATTCGGGAAACGTCTCCCAGGTCCATGGCAAGCCCTCGGTCAGAACCGGGTGGGGGATGTCCTCGACCCCTTCCATCAGCCGGACCATCGCGTCACGCGACCCTGCGTCGGCCCGGCACGGGGCAAATCCAACGCCGCAATTTCCAATTACCGCGGTAGTCACTCCGTGAAACAGGGACGGGGCAAGGCAATTGTCCCATGTAACCTGGCCGTCATAGTGCGTGTGGATGTCGACAAATCCGGGAGTGACGAGGCGACCACTTGCATCGATTTCGGTTGCAGCGCGACCCGGAACTTTGCCGATCGCCACGATCTGGCCACGCGAAATCGCAAGGTCGGCCACAAAAGGCTCAGCGCCTGTCCCGTCAACGATCGTGCCGCCTCGTATGACCGTGTCAAATTCGATCATGCTGCTTCCTCCTGGGACAGCGTTCCTTCGAATATGCGGCCCATGGCCACGTCTCCCTTGATCGTCGTGCGATGGACTACCCGGATCTGGTCGACAGGGTGCCCGAACGCTGCATGCATTGTGCGCCGATTGTCCCACAGGACCATGTCGTTATTTTCCCATTCGTGAATGTACTGGAACTGCGGATGCAAGGCGTGTTCGATGAGGCGACGGATGAGCTTGTCACCCTCTTCGTTGCGCCGACCGATGATAAATTCGATGTTTAGCGTGCTGATATTCAGCACCTTTCGACCTGTTTCTGGATGCGTCCAGACCAAAGGGTTGGCAACAGGGGGAAAATGGGGATAGCTATCATTGCGAGGGGACAGGCGCGACCCGCCTTGTTGATTGAAGCGCATTTCCTCCAGGCCGGCCCTGAACAGGTAAACCGCGTCGAGTTCGTCGATCTCGGCCTTGGTTGCTTCATCCAGTGCATCATAGGCAGCAGCAGTATCCAGCCAACCTGTCTGGCCACCTGTCTCTACCTTGCGGATCATGCGCAGCAACGCACCTGCATTTGGAGTCGTCATGAAGGCAAGGTCGGTATGCCACGGGATTCTCTGGGTAGTTGCAACTCCACCGAAATCGTAGACGGGGCCAACCGGGCCGCCTTCATTGGTCAACAAGATCAGTTCGGGATAGCCTTGCAATCGAAACTTCTCGATGGGGTGGGGTTCGAGTTCACCAAAGCACCGACTGAGGTTCAACTGGAGTTCAGGGGAGGTCCCGATACCCTTGAACACCAGCACGCCGTGTTCCAGCCACAACTCCTTCAGTCGGGAGGCAGTTTCGGGTTGGATTTCCCCCGAAATATCAAGGCCCGCGATTTCTCTTCCAAATCCGCCATTTAGGTGCAGCACTTCAAAGCTCATCAGATTTCCCATCATGCAAGTCGCCAATTATGGTCACTCAATGCTGAAGATTGGCAGCCAGCGCATCGTGCATATGCATGAGAACAGCAGTTGCCTCGCGACACCTGGGGCGATTTTCAGGGCAATGTTATTCAAGGTCATTTGTGCAATGCGATTATTGCAGGACCCAAGATGCGCCCGACCAATCGGTGCGGAAGGTTGTGCAACGGCAAAATTTTCCAAGGATAATCGGCAGTGCGGATCAAGCGCTTTCGACAACCCTGAACACAGCCCCACTGCCTGCATCCCTGACAAGATCGACGCGCGATCCATTCCAGTGATAATCAAGGTGGCGGCCTTGTGCCGGCGATGATGCACAGTCGGGATAAAATAGTCCCACGCACTGGCCTTTCGGATTGCGCACACTGGGATAGACAAGTCCATCCGAACCTTCTGCCCTCAATTGGCATGCAAATGCCTGGCTTGCCACATATGTGTCCGGATCCAGAATGTCGGCATGACTGGCAGCCGGCCTTCTCAGATCGTACAGATCGGCATCGACATCAACCGTGATTTCCCGAAACTGCGATGTCCATCCGGAGGGCTCCCTCGTCCTGGCCATGAACAAGCCATGGTGGTGAATTGTCTCGAACAAGGCGGTCTCATATTCGCGGGCGATATAGAGAACGCCGAATGTCCCATTTGAAAAGCGGCTTTTGCGATCAGGGCTGACATGGGTGAATGACGCCATGAGGTACGAAGCGCCGTTGCCGCCAACTCGCCTTTTTTCAGGAACGAGATCGAGATTGCCGATGCTGGCCATGATGCGCGGGTTTGTTTTCTGCTCGGCTGATAACAGCAGCGGCCAGTCGGCTGGATCGGCGATATCTTCAAACAGGTCGATAGGCGGGAACAAGCTACGGATAATCCGCACCGCACTCTTCCACCTGATTTTGACAACAGGGTGCAGCTTGGATCCGCTCACCAGCCACCGCGCTCCGCATCCAGATATCGGCGCACGCGCATGATGTCGGTAAGCTCGCCGCCCAGCATGATATCAAGAGCGCTTGCGCCGTCGAAGGCCGAATTTGCGGATTTGATCCAGTCATAACCGCGTTTTGGTTCCTGAAATATGATCCTCAAGGCCTTGTGAATGCCCAGAAAATTGGAAAGCCGCGCACGGCCATCGCGCGATATTCGGCCTGGGCCGTCTGCTTTCCACCGGGCAAAGGTGCGGGCGGTCATGTCGAGCAAGGTGGCCGCCTGCTCGTCGCTCACACCCCATTTGCCAAAAAGTGTGAGCACGGCGCGAAAGGCTGCGGCTCCTTCATCGGGTGAAATCGGATCGGCCCGAAAGGCATTGGGCTCGGTATCAACAGGCTGCAGCGCAATCATATAATCAGCTCCATATGGCATGATATACGCCATTTATTGCCATTTGGCAAACGATCTGCATTTGCATATCGATCGGGACAATTCTGGACATCAAGTCCACAGAAGAGTTGCTCTTTCGTTGAAGACATCGGATGATGTGGAAACCTGCAGGCAGGCATCGAGTTTGGAACAACAGGACCTAGCGAAGAAAAGGAGACGGACGCCTTTTTACCTTGTAAACAAGCCGTTGCCATATAAGCGTTAACTATCTGACCGGCGAGGCGATTGCTCAACATGTTGTTGTCGAATGCGAACAAGTTCCACGCCTTGCAGCGCAAGTCGGCACTGAACATTTGGCAGTCCTTGTTTGCAAGAGCCGCGATTGTGTTGACGATGATCGGAATTGCGCTGCTCGGCCACTGGTTCGACCGAGACGGTTTGCGCGACAATTCTGATGGCCTGATATCGTTCATCGACGTCGTCTATTTTACAGCAGTGACGATCACGACCGTTGGCTACGGGGATATCGTGCCCGTCACCGACCGCGCGCGCATGTTTGACGCACTCGTCGTGACACCGATAAGAATATTTGTATGGCTCATATTCTTGGGAACAGCATATGATTTTGTCTTTCGTCAAACATGGGAACGGATAAGGACCGCGATGATCGGGAAGAACTTGAAACAGCACACGATTGTCTGTGGATTTGGGGCAGGCGGTGAATTCGCGGTGCGCGAGCTCCTGCGGCATGGCGACCTGGTCCGGCAGATTGTCGTGATTGATCCACTGGCTGAGCGCGTTGCAGCCGCGACAGCCCTGGGCGTGTTGGCGATCCAGGGGGATGCCACCAGCAACGAGGCACTTGAAGCGGAACGGATCGTCACTGCCAAGTCACTGCTCATATCGACCAACAAGGACGACACGACAGCATTGGTCGTGCTGAGCGCGCGCCAGCTCAATGCCAAGATCTCGATCAGTGCCAGTGTGCGGGCGCAGGAAAACCAGGACCTGCTCTACCAGGCAGGAGCAAACATAGTCATCAACCCGATTAGCTTTGGCGGACAGTTGCTTGCAAGGTCTGCTTCAGAACAGATGGCAGTGAACTACATGAGCGATCTGGTTTCGGCCGAAGGGCAGGTATTGCTCCGGGAACGCCAGGCTCGGGCCAATGATATCGGCAAGTCGCTCAGGGACATCGACACCGGACTGGGTGTGCGATTGTTGCGCAGCGGCAAGTCCATCGGGTTTTGGGAAGAAGATGCCAGCGTCGTAGCACAAGGCGACGTCATCATTGAAATCGTCAAGACGGTTTGAAATCGGCAATGGTTCGATGCCTTGCGCGACCAGGAATTGTCAGGTCGAGGCGAGGGCAATGACTGGTTGCTCCAGGTAGCCATGCACCCACGCGCCCTTGTCACCAAAGCTGAAGATTGGCCTGTAGTCATGCGCTGATTGGGCATCGAGCAGCACGTCAGTGCTGTTGTCGAGAATTACCATGCGCGTTCCCAGTCGGACAACGAGCAAGGCGTGGTCTGCACGTCGCACCAGGTCATCAACGATAACCAGGTACATGTCCGAACGCGCAACGCCGGCTGCCTCGAGCAGTTTCATCTTGGCAATCGCGTAATCCTCACAATCGCCGCGGTTGCGGCGCAAGGTTTCGCTGGCACCCGACCAGCGATCAGTGTCGCCGCTTCGCGCGCCGTCGTTGGTGAACTGGACACGGGCATTGACCCAGTTGTTGACCGCCTGCAGTTGTTCGGCTCGTTCTTTTCCGGCAACATTGCGGATCAACGAGACCCATGGACCTGAAGATTTCGCGAGCCTTGCACCCGATGCTGCCAGCCACTTGGCGTCAAGCGGCGTGTGCGAAACCGGCAGTGCAATCGATCCGAAAACGTCAGGACGGTCGAGGTTGACCGGCACATCGTTGATCGTGGCTGGTGTCGGGATAATCGCACTTGTGGCCCGTGATCGTTCGCAAGGCATGTCCAGGTAGGGCGCTGCATCATCAAATGTGATCGGCACTGTTCTTGCCGGAATGAACCTTCGTTCCTGCTGCATCCTTATCGTCTCAAGCATGCTGCGTTCGGGAATTGCTGCCAGCGCAATCGACGCGGACATCATCGACTTGGCTTCGCATTGAGGTTCGGCCAGACTGACAGCAAATGCCCGTTGCGGGCCAAGCAGGACCAATGCCAAAAGCAGCATCGTCCTTGCCAGAGCGAATGCGGAAATTCTCATGGTCCGAGTTGTCGCTCAAAAAGGATAATATAAGGTTTATCGGGTCAACTCAGCGATGCACTATTTGGCAAAGACGCTCTTCCTGCTGCAAGCGCGCGTCTCATTCTTGGAACAATCACCCGGCGCAATCGTTTGCTGATTTGCGGCTGCCTGATTTCCATCCCGGGAGGAGTGCCCTGCGCTGTGAGGAATGACCATGTCCACCACCAACCAGTCCAAGAGCATCACGACAAGATCAGGGTTCCTCTTTCGGGTCCGTCCCGTTCAGCCGACCGATCAGCCCGCACTTGCAGAATTTTTCAAGCATGTGACGCCGGAAGATCTCCGCTTCCGTTTTCTCTCCAGCGTCAAGGCGGTTGGTGCAGAGCAGCTGTTCGCGTTGACCCATGTCGACCATCACAGCAGCGAGAATTTCATCGCCTTTCTGGACGACGAAAGCGAGATAATCGCTTCTGCAATGCTGGCTTGCGATTCCGGGCTCGAGCGCGGTGAGGTGGCCATCTCGGTCCGGTCTGACTTCCGCAATGAGGGCATTGGCTGGGAAATGCTCGCGCATGTTGCAGCGCAGGCCGAGGCGATGGGCGTGAAAACGCTTGAATCAATTGAATCGCGGGACAATCATGCGGCCATCGATCTGGAGCGCGACATGGGGTTCACATCTACAGCCTATCCTGGCGACAATAGCCTGCTGCTGCTCCAACGCAAGCTAGGGTGACGGGGCGAATGAGCGTTGAAGGGCTGACGAGCGACCAAGCCGCTGCAAAACTTGCAGCTGAAGGCCCCAACGAGCTGCCGCGCACAGGAACACGCTCTGCATGGATCATCATTGGTGAAGTAATGCGTGAGCCGATGCTCATGCTATTGCTGGCAGGTGGACTGGTCTACCTGCTGCTGGGCAACCGGGTGGAAGCGTTGATCCTGCTCGGTTTTGCATCCTTTTCGATCATCCTCACCGTTGTCCAGGAAACCCGCACCGAAAGGGTGCTTGAGGCCCTGCGCGATCTTTCAGCACCCCGCGCGCTCGTGTTTCGCGATGGCGAGCCCAGCAGGATTGCAGGCCGGGAGGTGGTAACAGGCGACATATTGCTTCTCGAACAGGGAGACCGGATCGCGGCCGATGCGTTTCTTGTCAAAGCCCAGGACCTGCAAGTCGATGAATCGCTGCTGACAGGCGAATCGGTGCCCGTTCGAAAGAGCCTGGGCGACCCGTCAGAAACGCACCGACCAGGGGGCGATGGCCAATCCTATGTCTATTCAGGATCGTTGGTGACACGCGGCAACGGGACTGCCCGTGTTCTGGCAACCGGGGCCCGCAGCGAGATCGGTATAATCGGCCAGTCGCTTGCAACGCTCGATCCCGAGGCACCGAGGTTACGCGCAGAAACCACGCGGATCGTCACGATCTGCGCCATTGGCGGCGGGGCGATCGCGCTCCTGGTTGTGGCGCTCTATGGCCTGCTGCGCGGTGACTGGCTCCAGGCCGTGCTGGCGGGCATTGCGACCGGCATGGCGATGCTGCCGGAGGAGTTTCCTGTTGTCCTCACCATCTTCATGGCAATGGGTGCGTGGCGCATCGGTCGCGCGCGGGTACTGACG
>JBATDO010000448.1:0-9285 GCA_049663505.1 Sphingorhabdus sp. | reverse complement strand
GTCCCGAGAAGAGACAAATGGTCAAGAATTCGCATCTACCTAAATGGGAGCATTTTCTGCTAATAACGGCGCTGAGCAGTAGTTTAACGCTCGACGCACCCGGGGAAATGCGAAGTGCGCAGCGAGTTGAGGGACACTAACCTATGAATATTCCTTTTAAAGCAGCAATCGCTGCGGTGGCTTTGTGGGCGGTTCAGGCCGCACCTGCGAACGCAGCAATTACCGTTGACAGCAGCGCATGCGTCTCCGTCGCAACACCGCAGGGGTGCCTTTTCAATGGCAATCTCAACGGCAATCCAGCTAACCAAAACGGATATGTGGCCGCACAAAACGCATATAATATTTATAATGATGTTGTGACGACTGCCGCTCCCGATATTGTGCTGAACTATCTTGGCGACACGAATGCGGGCTTTCCAGGCACCTTCACAAATCCGAACGGGCTTAACGGCACATGGACATTGGGCGCGGGTTTATTGGTCGATTATCTCGCTGTGAAATCCAGCAATCGTTTCATCCTTTACAAGCTTCCCACTCCGCTCAACTCAGGCAACTGGTCTACAGCCGGATTGCTGAACCAGAACGGACAACAGCAAGAATTGTCGCATCTGGTATTTTTCGGAAACCAAGCGGCCGTTCCTGAACCAATGACGTGGATCATGATGATCATGGGCTTTGGTCTCGTCGGCGGAGCGTTGCGTCGCCGCAATACCAGGTCATTAGGTCTCGCCTGACCCCAACAAGGTCAAATGGTAGCCCCATTTCTTTCCAAATTGCTCCAGAAACTTGGCTGACTGACGCGATAGAGCGTGGCGAGCTGGGCCAAGCGGTTGAGGCACTCACTCTCAAATCGGACAGACATTCGTCTAGCTACTATGGAGCGTTCAACGCCGCCTACCGTTTCCGAATTCAGGGCGTAAGAACCTGTTTTTTGCACATATTGAAAATGTGAAGCAGGCAATCGAGAGTCTGATTCAAAGATAAAAACCGGACAAGTCACGGTTTTGGGCGGTTCGCCAATTCAGGATTTAGGAATATCGCTAAGACAGGGCTAGTTTGCAGCAACGTTCGGCGTCATTTCATTTTACCAAATTTCTCACACAAGGCTCGCTGACAAACCGTTGTATTGAAGCCAAATGATGCATTTTCAGGTCCGGGCTTTGCCGCTTCGGAGGGGCATGCAAAATGTCTCGGGCGCGGTTTCTCCGTCCGGATCGACGATGTTCTCCCAGCACCTTGCTGGAAGCATATTATTGTTGCACCATGACGATGCATCGTGACCAGGAGAGGGATAATGACAGTGTCTACACAGAGCCAGATTGCGCCGGTTACAGTAGCACGGGATCTGACGGCCAGGGACATGCGCGCTGCACTCGCTGCGGGTTGGCGGGATTTTGTGGCACAACCAATGTATGGCCTTTTTTTTGCAGCTTTTTATGTCGTGGGCGGGTTCGTGCTCATATTGGGGTTGTTCAACATGGGAAAGGGGTGGTGGTTGATCCCAGTTATGGCCGGCTTTCCGCTACTCGCACCCTTTTCAGCAGTCGGCCTTTACGAAGTTAGCCGCCGACGCGAGGTCCGTCTACCTTTGAGTTGGGGTGGAGTATTGTCGAGCCTGCGTGGACATGGTGACGAGCAACTACCGATGATGGGTGGTATCGTGTTTGTTGCCTTCAGTTTCTGGATGATTCTGGCACACGGCATTTTTGCCATATTTCTGGGGGATTCGGGTATTGGTGGAGGTACAGGCAGCCTTCTCTTTTCTGCCGATGCGATAACGATGCTTCTGGTCGGCAGCCTGGTGGGCGGATTGTTCGCGCTCGCGTTGTTCGCAATCACAGTGGTAAGTCTACCAATGCTGGTCGACCGTGAAGTTGATTTCATAACCGCGATCATCGTCAGCCTCGGGGTGGTGCGATCGAACAAGGGCGTAATGCTCGGATGGGCCGTCCTTATAGCCGCATTGTTGACAATCGCTATGCTACCCATGTTCCTCGGGCTATTCGTGGCGCTGCCAGTACTGGGGCATGCGACATGGCACATTTATCGTCGTGCAGTTTGTGATTTCAAAATTTGAAGTGAGAGCCAGCTTCCAATTGGAATCGATATTCTGTCGCACGTAAAAACGCCAAGAATGCCGGCGTTGAATCGTTTTCAATGGCGGATGAGACGCAGAACGAAGACCCGTCGCAGAGTAAAATGAACGGTGCGAACAGTGCGGCTTGCGAATGTGATTGGAGCATGGATGACCCTTGATGGCATAAAGAGCGTTGCTGCCTAGCTGCTACCGCGCTCAAGCAATCGCACTGGTACTGGGACGGTGTCAGGTTCATTGCCGTTTAAAATCGCGACAAGCGCTTCAACCAACATCTCTCCGGCCAAGTAATAATCCTGCTCAATCGTTGTCAATGTAGGTTGAGAGTAACCTCCTGTGGCAATTCCATCAAAACCAATTACTCGGACGTCGCTGCCAATAGCCAAGCCTTGTTCGTCGAGAGCCCGCATTGCCCCGAGCGCAATGAAATCATTGGCCGCAAATATTCCGTCAAACTCAAGGCCGCTTCTGATGAGGTCACGAACAGCCTCATAGCCCTGGTCTTCACGCACTGCATTTTCAGGCAAGGGAGGGCAAATTGGTGACATTCCCTTTTTGCGCATGATATCCATGTATGTGGTTAAACGGTCCTGGAACTGGGGCTGTTCGCTATGACTAGGGCCAATATATGCGACGTTTTTGCAGCCTTTTGCGAGAAGGTGCTCAACGGCAAGCCAAGTGCCTTGAACATTGTCGCTCTTGATCGAAATCAAGTCCTCTTTGCTGGCACCCCAGCAAATCATTGGCGTGTTATGCCTGGAATATTCACCAAAGAACTGCCAGCCCTCGACATTCTGACCGCTGCCAATGACGATAAGGCCGTCGGCTTGTCTGCTACCTGTGTAATTGGCGAAGAAATTTGCAGGCGAGTCTTGGAAGGAAATGATCAGGTTATAGCCGCGTTCAGACGCCGACGCAGCGATGCAACCCAGTAACGAAAGATAAAACGGGTTAATGTTGGCCTTGTTTTCGCCTCGGCGGCACAGAATAACGAGCGCGATTGAATATGTCTGTTGAGTGCGCAAACGCAGGGCGTTGTGGTCGACAGAATAATTCAACTCCTGTGCAAGCTTGACAATTTTTAACCGAGTCTGCTCATTAACCTTCTTGTCTCCGCGCAAGGCGCGCGAAACTGTCGGCTGTGACACACCAAGCATTGCCGCGATCTGGTGTGCCGTTATACGTCCCTCTTTGCCCATCGTAGGGCGATTAGCACCGCCTTGCCATGAAGTCACGTGGCTACGCTGCCAGCGCAGTTTCCGGGGGTACAAATTCCAACCCGAGGCTCTCTGCGACCGCTCCACTCGTGACTTTGCCCTGGTGAACATTTAGGCCATCCATCAGCCCCTTGTCAGCACGGATTGCATCAAGGCCATGATCAGCCAGCGCCAGCCCATAAGGCAAGGTTGCATTGTTCAGAGCAGCGGCGCTCGTTTGTGGAACAGCCCCTGGCATGTTCGCCACGCAGTAATGAATGATACCATCGATGACGTAAGTTGGATCAGCATGCGTGGTCGGCCTCGATGTTTCAAAACATCCCCCCTGGTCGATAGCAACATCGACCAATACCGAACCAGGCTTCATATGCTTAAGCATTGCTCGCGTCACCAGCTTGGGAGCGCTTGCGCCCGGGATCAAAACAGCGCCGATTACGGCATCTGCAACGCTGATTTCATGATCAATGGTTTCAAGAGTTGAATATCGGGTGCGAACGCGACCCTGGAACAACTCGTCAAGCTGGCGCAAGCGTGGGATAGAGCGATCGACGATCGTGACTTCTGCACCAAGCCCAACCGCCATGCGTGCTGCATGGGTACCAACGACACCGCCCCCTAGTACGGTAACGCGGCCAGCAGGTACCCCCGGAACTCCCCCGAGCAGGATGCCGGCACCACCTTCGCTGCGGCGCATCGCTTCTCCGGCTGCTTCAATTGCGAGGCGGCCAGCGACTTCGCTCATTGGCGCAAGCAAGGGTAGGGTGCCTCTTTCGTCGGTCACGGTTTCATATGCGATCGCTGTGCATCCGCTTGCAATCAGTCCCTTTGCCTGATCTGGATCGGGCGCAAGATGAAGATAAGTGAAGAGCAGCTGGCCAGCGCGCAACTGCACCCACTCGCTAGGCTGAGGTTCCTTGACCTTAACAATCATGTCCGCTCGGGAAAATATTTCAACTGCACTGTCAGCAATAGCGGCTCCAGCCGCACGATAGGCCTCGTCTGTTGCCATAATGCCCGCACCTGCTCCCGATTGAACCAATACCTGGTGACCGCGCGCAACATATTCCCGAACTGCGCCTGGTGTGAGGCCAACTCGATATTCATGAACCTTGATTTCGCTTGGGACGCCGACGAGCATTTCTCTTCTCCATGTAAGTCTCAATTTAACTGAAATAGCATTTCAACGGTCATGATAGTGCGCAAAGATTCGACAAAAAGGCAGAATTGGCGCATTTATTTTTCGAATATTGTCCAAAAGGCGAAGATTATATGCACCTTGATCGTTCTGACCGCAGATTACTGCGTACACTTGTCGACAACGGCCGCGCGACCCAGCAGGAGCTCGGAGAAGCGGCAGGCCTTTCACCCAGTGCTGCTGCACGACGCCAGAAGGCCTTGGAGGATACTGGAGTATTGCGCGGCTATAGGGCTGACATCAACCTCACGCGCATGGGACTGGGTGCAACTGTAATGATAACCATCACGCTAGACAGTCAAAGCGAGGAAGCCATGGCCGCGTTCGAGGCCGCAGTGGCCGATAGCCCCTCGATTGTCAGATGCCATTTGATGTCAGGGCGCAACGATTATCTGCTGGTAGTTCGCGCCGCTTCCATTGAGGATTATGAAGTTATCCACCGGCAAGAAATTGCCCGTTTGCCACGGGTGGCTAGGATCGAAACCGCTTTTGCTTTGCGCGAAGTCGTGAACCGGACAGTACCTCTTAGATTGCTAGGATAATTTGTCGTCATCCATCGCGTTGAACCAGAAGGCGAAGGGGACTGGTGGCCAATGCAGAAAATTCTCGATGTACGAAGTCGCATTGCGCCTCCAGCGATGAACCTGGACCGGTTGAATGTGGTCGGGAACTTATAAGCCGCTCGATTGTTAGTTCGTTTTCAAAGGAGAATTGTCATGGGTAGAACAGTTGGCATTAGCGTAGGTGGTTTGATCCTACTTCTTATCATAGTCGCAGTGGTATTCTGACGCTTTGGCTTGATTCCCATCCTGTCCACGTTGTGCGAAGTTGATCCTCGTTGCACTCGTTAGATTAGCTTCGCACAACATGCACACCTGAACCATGTCCAAGATTGGATGTATTTTCTCTATATTATCGTGTCCAATATCGCTCCGATCTTACCGAACATCTCATCAATATGGCATTTTTCCAGAATGAGCGGCGGACTGAGAGCAATCGTGTCTCCAGTCGCCCGCACGAGCAAGCCATTGTCAAAGCAGGCATGGAACAGTTCCGTCCCTCGCCGGGTTGGCGCTTGCGGCCTTGGGGCGAGCTCGATGCCTGCAATCAGGCCGATCGTGCGAACATCGATGACATGAGGCTTGCCCTTCAGGCTGTGGGCTGCGTCTTCCCAATAACTTCCAAGATCTTGTGCCTTTTCGAATAAGCCCTCGTCGCGGTAAATGTCGAGTGTGGCAAGGCCAGCGGCCGCAGCAAGCGGGTGTCCTGAATAGGTATAGCCATGGAAAAGCTCGATACCATCGGCGCTTCCAATTATATCATCATGGATCTGACGACTCACGGCAACAGCGCCCATGGGAACCGCTGCGTTGGTCAGGCCCTTGGCCATGGCAATGATGTCTGGCGTCACTCCCCATGTTTGCGAAGCAGTCGCGCCGCCAACCCTGCCAAATGCAGTGATGACCTCGTCAAAAATCAGGATGATTCCGTGCCGTGTGCAGATATCTCGTAGCCGCTGCAGGTATCCCATGGGTGGCACAAGAACGCCAGTTGAGCCTGCAACTGGTTCAACAATAACAGCAGCAATGGTCTCTGATCCATGAAGTGCCACCAGTCGCTCCAAATCATCGGCAAGATGTGCTCCCCATGAAGGGAATCCGCGCGACCAGCTGTTGTGTTCAGGTGCATGGGTGTGCTGAATATGGTCAACGCCCGACAGGCCTTGCCACCAACGCCTGTTATTCACGATGCCGCCTACCGAGATTCCGCCAAAGCCGGTGCCGTGATAGCCGCGTTCGCGGCCAATAAGTCGCGTCCGCGCAGACTGGCCGCGGGCGCGTTGCACCGCCAAGGCGATCTTGAGGGCAGTATCAACCGATTCGCTACCAGAATTCGTGAAGAAAATTCGATCAATGCCTTTTGGCATGATCTGCGCAATACGACTGGCGAGTTCGAATGCCAGGGGGTGACCAAGTTGGAAAGTCGGGCCAAAATCCATATTCGCAGCAGTTGATGAGATGGCGTCCACGATTGTTTGGCGGCAGTGTCCGGCGTTGCTGCACCAAAGTCCAGCAGTGCCATCCAGAATGTCGCGGCCATCGTCACTGCGATAAAACATGCCTTTGGCCGAAACCAGCATTCGAGGATGGGCTTTGAATGCCTTGTTGGCGGTGAACGGCATCCAAAAGGCGGCCAGGGGATCATTTTCAAGCATTTGGACACTATGAGACAGAATAGCTATCTTACGCAAGACTGTGATTAAATTGTCACAACTTATAAAAAGGTCATAATCGCTGCCACAAAATTGCTTGAT
The DNA here is from genome assembly GCA_049663505.1 of Sphingorhabdus sp. GTDB lineage: Bacteria > Pseudomonadota > Alphaproteobacteria > Sphingomonadales > Sphingomonadaceae > Sphingorhabdus_B. The sequence continues at coordinate 2,464 of JBATDO010000448.1, read as the reverse complement.
CATGCGCTCCATTGGTGTTTTGTGTGCAGGTGCACAATAAACGCGCTGGTAAGAAAAAATTAACCATAAAGCGTGCATTTAAGATTTAGCGGGAAGAGGACAGCATCTGCTGACGACGGCGCTCTGCGCCTGTCACCGGCTAACTATATGACGCACCTAAGAAGGGGTAATTTTATGCGTAAATCAATTTTGAACCTGGCATCAATGAGTGTCGCGTTGAGCGCGATAGCTGTATCTGCACCTGCATTCGCACAGGACGAAGCAGCAGCTGAAGAAGCTGGCCCAATCACATTGACCGGCGGTATCGGGGTCGTTTCTGACTACCGCTTTCGTGGCGTGTCGCTTTCGGACAAGGACTTTGCTGTTCAGCCATATCTGACCGTGAAGCACGAATCCGGATTTTATGTAGGGGTGTGGGGCTCAAATCTCGCTGAAAATACAGGTGATGATGTCGAAGTCGACTTGTATGCTGGATTTTCGGGCGGTGACGCGGTCACTTACGACATCGGCGCGACCTATTACGTGTATCCAGGTGTTTCAAGCTTCAACTATGTTGAAATCACCGGCAAGCTCGGCACAACTGTTGGACCGGCAACCATTGGCGGGCAGGTGAGCTATGTTCCAAGCCAGGATAACACAGGCAACAACGACAATATCTACGTTGCAACAAATGCTGCAATCGCACTGCCAGATTCGCCGATCACGTTGACCGGATCGATTGGAATCGAAGATGGTGCTTTTTCGGGTGCTGGAAGCAAGCTTGATTGGTCGCTCGGTGCAACTGCCGCTGTTTCTGGGTTCACCCTCGGCGTAGCATATGTCGACACAGACCGTCGTTCGACTTTTGCTTTCAAGGATAGCGCTGCAGGCGTCGTATTCTCGGTAAGTTACGGCTTCTGACATAATATCCCGCCTTCAGGGATTATCAATATTCTGCATGCCGGGCTTGACCTTTCAAGTCCGGCATGTCCTTATTAGTCCAGCAGAAAGCTGGTGATTAACGATGTCTGTCAATCTGGCGAATTGGATCGCTGAACATAAAATCGACGAAGTCGAATGTATTGTGCCTGACATAAACGGGGTGCAGCGCGGGAAAGTGCTGCCTGCCAAGAAATTTCTTTCATCGGTGCGCGATAAGTCATTGCGCATACCGGGCAGCGTCTTCATCTGCACAATCGATGGGCACTATCCGGAGGAAATCGACGATATCTGGGATAAGGATCCAGACAAGATACTCATCGCCGATCCAGAAACCATCTGCGTTGCGCCCGGATTTAAATCGCCAACGGCCTTCGTTATAGCCGATGCGTACAACGGCGATGGCACGGAAGTATCCATTTCTCCGCGCGCGATCTTGAAGAAGGTGCTGGCATTGTACGCGGCGCGGGGATGGAGGCCCATTATTGCCCCGGAAGTCGAGTTCTATCTCGTTTCGCAAAATGTTGATCCGGATTTTCCCCTCACTCCCCCCACGGGGCAATCAGGTCGCAGCGAGACCGCAAGCCAGCCTTACGGGCTAGAGGCGATGAATGAATATGAAGATATCATCGATCATATTTATGATGATTGCGAGCTGATGGGGCTCGATATTGACACCATGATTCACGAGATGGGCGCAGCGCAGTTGGAGGTGAATTTCGTTCATGGTGACCCACTCAATCTTGCCGATTCAGTATTTCTTTTCAAACGCGTAGTGCGCAATGTTGCCAAGCAGCATGGCGTCTATGCAACATTCATGGCCAATCCAATGGCAGGGCAACCTGGCAGCGCGATGCATATCCATCAGTCAGTTGTAGATGCCGAAACAGGCAAGAATCTTTTTTCGACCGCCAATGGGCGAGATAGCGCGATGTTTCGAAGCTATATCGCTGGACTGGTCAAATATATGCCGCAAGTTTCGCCATTGTGGGCGCCCAATGTGAACAGCTTCAGGCGGATGCGACCGGATAGCGCTGCGCCGATTAATGTGCAGTGGGGAGAGGATAATCGTAGTTGCGGGTTTCGTGTTCCGATATCTGACAAGGCCAATCGTCGCGTCGAGAACCGGCTGCCAGGTGCAGATTCCAATCCCTATCTTGCAATGGCGGCATCGCTGGTTTGTGGTTATATTGGCATGGTTGACAGAATGGTGCCTGCAAAAGCAATTACGGGAAGCGCCTACAATCGGGCTCGAACTTTGCCACGCACGTTGGAAGCAGCATTGGACCGGTTCTCGACCTGCAAACAGGTCAGGAACCTGCTCGGCGAGGACTTTTTTGACATTTTCTATGCAGTGAAGGACTATGAGCTTTTCAACTACCAGTCAGTGGTGAGTAGCTGGGAGCGTGAACATCTGCTGCTCAGGGTCTGACATGTTCCCCGACACATCAGATACACTTTTTGACCAGAGCTATTACCGGGCAAGTGCAAACGCCACTCCCCGAAACATTGAGCTATGCAATGGTGAAGATGCAGACCTCGTCGT
>JBATDO010000447.1:0-1757 GCA_049663505.1 Sphingorhabdus sp. | reverse complement strand
CTCCATCGCCCAGCATGGCGTTGTTCGCTTCACGGATTTTTGCGGCCGCGTCGTCATAAAGAAAGGGCAAAAAGGCATAACGCCTGCCCCGAGTGACTGTCGAGACAGCATGTAACAACGAACACGAGAAGACCACTGCACCGCCTATTGGTGCTTTGAAACTTCTTGGTCCATATTCTGGAAAGCTGACCTCCCCACCATCAAAATCGTCGTTCAGATTGACCGAAACGGCAAATCTTCGATGGGCCGTTCCTGCGGTCGTGTTGTCGCGGTGGCGCCTGAAATGAGCTTCGTCTTCGGACGCGTAACAACAAACGATATACCGCTCCATTCGAGTGGCGAGAAACTGGTGCACTTTCGAAATCTCTGGGATTACGCGCCGCAATATGCGAGCTTGTGTCGCCTCAATGACGGTGGGATCATTGATGACATAGTCTTTTCTCCGCTTGTGGCCATGATCATGCGTCATCATGGTCTTGCCGCTGATGTCACGCATGAAACCGGATTCTTCGCCACCATGGGCTTCATATAGCCCGATCAGCATTTTACAGAAATCTGGCTCGAACACGTTAGGCAGGACAAGAATCGGAGCTTGCAGTTCAAACCCGGCAAATTGATGAGGGCTTGGCAAGGCATCCACAAACCGAATTACATGCGCGATATCGCTCATGTCGGCCTCAAACGGAATGACAGCCAAAACGCGCAGAGTAGGATCAAGGACCACCCAGCGGGACTTGACGGCACCGAGTCCATGCTCCTCACCATCCACAGGCCATGCCCCGAACTGCCGTGCAACCGCACCATCAAAGTCCCAGAAATACCGGTAGCCAGGATATCTGGCCACGACCCTGCCCTGGTCTGATGGATCATTGCTGACGCCGAAAAAGCTGGCCTTGGTATCATCGAATATCTGTGGATGTTTCAAAACCTCGATCACGGCTGCCTTGGAATGTGGCCGAGCAACGCTTCCCAGAAAACACAGCACTGCATATCGTCCGCCCACGGTATTGAACGCATAATTCTGGTTGGTCGAAGTCCGGGTTCGAAACCAGGGTGCCGGGTCGCCGGGCGAAATGACACTGTATTGTGGCATATGCGCTCTGTCCTTGATTGGATCTGTGTTGCGTCCTTAGCAAAAAAAGCTGGGCAATCCAAATCAGCACAAGAGAACGCGATCATCAGTGGGGTACACGGTCTGGAAATATCAGGACCCGCAAAGGAAAATGGGCGCTGGCATTGCTGCCAGCGCCCACTGCGTCTGAAGTTGGAAGTCCTTGGCCACAAGGGCCATTCTTTCCGCTATCTGACGTCCGGTTCCTCATCCTGACCCGAAGGCCAAAATGGTTCACCTTGGTACTGTGGGTGTCCTATCCGGCGTTGCACTTCTTTCGAAATGCCGCACTCGATATTCGTTGTCTTTGTACCCACCGCTTTGGCCACATTTTCCAGTCTTGCGACCAGACTGCCTGCCAATTTGGTGATCCGACATTCCCTCTGATTTGCTTGGCTTTCCCGTTTCCGTTCCGGCTTTGCAGTACAGTGTTCCTGCCTGATGAATAGAAGGTCTCATGGAAACCGAGTCGCACAAAGCGGAAAATCACGACTTATCCACAGGCACATTGATTCTCGGTGGAAAAAATTGCGCACAAGTTATTGCAGGTGGTTCAAGCCAGAAACGAATACGGCCTCCACGCTGTGCATGAAGGCCGTTCGTATCAACCGGGGGCGAGGGAGAGAGGAGGAGAGAGCCCGCCGGT
>JBATDO010000446.1:0-4446 GCA_049663505.1 Sphingorhabdus sp. | reverse complement strand
ATTGGACATTGCCATTGACGCAACTATTGCGCGCATGATGGCCGATGATGGTCCCTTGGCCATCACCCATGTTGAGAAATTCGGGGTTCAATTGCCTATGCTGGCAAAGGCCCCAACGAACCTGGCTGACTATATTGCTTTTTTCTGCGCAGTGCATGCGGACAAGGAATTCCTTGTCGATGGAGAATGCCGCTTGAGCTTTTCCCAATGCTACGCGGCTGCGCGTGAGCTTGCCGGCGGGCTGGTTGAGGGTCGCGGTCTGCAAAAGGGTGACCGAGTGGGGCTTGCTGCACGCAATTCGGCAAACTGGATCATCGCATATATGGCAATCATCATGGCAGGTGGTGTGGCAACACTACTCAATGGCTGGTGGCAAAGTGGCGAATTGCGCGATGGTATCAAGATGGTCGGCTGCAGATATGTTCTTGCAGATGCCCAGCGCGCTGCGCGACTCGAAGGGCAGGACTTAGGGGGAGCCCAGGTTCTCACGTTCAGCCATGACTGCATGCCCCGCGACGGACTTGCGGTACTGCTGTCGCAAGGAGGTGGATCCGATACTCCCCTCCCTACCCTCGATGCACTAGACAATGCCACGATTCTGTACACGTCAGGCTCCACGGGCCAGTCCAAAGGGGCATGGTCTGACCACCGCGCCGTGGTGCAGGCGACGATGAGCTATGTCGGCCAGACCATGGTGTTTTTCGACCTGATGACTTCGCGCGGCGAAGCCCCAACGCTGCAGCCTGCAACCCTGTTGAACGTGCCGCTATTTCACGTGACGGCATCAATCCCCGTCATGCTCCAGAGCTTTGCCATTGGTCGCAAATTGGTGATGATGCCGAAATGGGACGCTGAAGATGCCATGCGCTTGATCGAGAAGGAAAAGATCACCTATTTTGTAGGGGTCCCCTTGATGAGCATTGAACTCGCCACGCATCCTGAACGTCACAAATATGATCTCACGACATGCACCGCCTTTGCAGCAGGTGGCGCACCCCGTCCGGTGGACCATGTGAAGAAGATCCGCAAGGAGCTGCACTGGGGCTTTCCGCTGCTTGGCTACGGCCTGACCGAGACCAATGGCGTTGGTTGTGGCAACTTTACTGAGAATTATCTCGCAAAGCCAACAAGCACGGGTCCTGCAACCAAGCCACTCGTCGAAGTCGGGATATTGGACGATGATGGTCGCCATATGCCGCAGGGCGAACGCGGCGAAGTCTGCATTCGAACGATTGCGAATTTCAACGGTTACTGGGGCAATGATGAATCGACCAACGAGGCATTCACGGCCGACGGATTTTTCCGCACTGGTGACATCGGCTATCTGGATGAAGATGGCTATTTATTCATCGTCGACCGTAAGAAGGACATTATCATACGCGGCGGCGAGAATATCAGTTGTCCCGAAGTCGAGGCTGCTGCCTATGAGCATGACTCGATTGTTGAACTGTCTGTATTCGGGATCGCCGATGAACGTTATGGTGAAGTACCCGGCATTGTATACCAGACAAAGAGCGGGATCGAACTGACTGCCGACGAACTGAAGGCATTCCTTGCACCTCGCCTCGCGCCTTTCAAGATACCGGTTCATTACTGGCAGGAAACAGAACCGTTGCCTCGCTTGGGAACACAAAAAATCGACAGGGTGACGCTGCGCCGGGTGTATAATGAGAAGGTTGCATCGGGAGGCTGACAATATCGCCAAGCACGCCTAAGAGTGATGAATGGCATCTTCACCTGACAGCATCTCCAGGCAACGCGACATCATCGACCGCAAGGATATTGCAGATGTGCTCGACACCATCGCGGCGGAAGGAAATTCGTCAAACCAGCGAGCCCGTGTGCTGGAGCGTCTTCAATCCGCATTGAGCGATGGTCGCCTGGAAATCGATCGACGGCTCAAGGCAAATCCTTCGCAAGGATACCGGGCTGCAACAGAGCAGGCTTTTCTGGTCGACCAGCTCGTCAGGCTGATCTACGATTATGTGACGGTTCACGCCTATCCAGCAGGGAACCGTTCAGCCTCCGAGCGGATCGCGATCTTGGCCGTTGGCGGCTATGGTCGCGGTGAAATGGCTCCCCACAGCGACGTCGATATCGCCTTTGTTACCCCGTACAAGCGCAGCCCCTGGACCGAACAGGTCGTAGAGGCAATCTTGTACCTACTCTGGGACATGGGCCTTAAAGTTGGCCAGTCCAGCCGATCGCTCGACGAGACCGTGAAGATGGCACAGGAAGACCTCACGATCAGGACTGCCTTGCTCGAGGGGAGGTTCGTCTGGGGCGACCGTGCGGTTTATGAGGAAGCTTCACTGCGCTTCTGGAACGAAGTTGTTGGCAAGACCGCCCCTGAATTCGTTCGCCTGAAAATGGGAGAACGAGATGAACGTCACAAGCGCATGGGTGACAGCCGCTATGTCGTCGAACCCAACGTCAAAGACGGCAAAGGTGGCTTGCGCGATCTGCATACCTTGTACTGGATCGGTAAATATATTCACCGGGTGACCTCTGTGTCCGCATTGGTCGATGTTGGCCTGTTGACCCCGGGCGAATATCGAAGTTTTCGCAAGGCCGAGAATTTCCTGTGGTCGGTGCGGTGCCACATGCACAGCATCACGGGTCGTGCAGAAGACAGACTGACTTTCGACCTCCAGCGCGATGTGGCCGAGCGCATGCAGTTTGCAGATCGGCCGGGGCGTTCTGCAGTTGAACGTTTCATGCAATATTACTTTCTGAACGCGAAAACCGTTGGCGATGTCACCGGGTTGTTTCTCGCCCATCTAGATGAAGCGATGGCCAAAAAGGGCCGCAGATTTCTTCCGACCTTCAACAGGAAGCCAAGGAAGCTCAATGGATTCCAGTTGGACCGGGGGCGGCTTGCACTTCCCGATGAAGACTTCTTTATCGAAGACCCTGTTCGCCTCATCGAGATATTTCATTTGGCCGACCTTTACGGACTGGAAATTCACCCGTTGGCCATGCGCGCAGCACAGCGCGATGCGCGGCTCATCGACAAGAGCGTGCGTCGCGATGGCAGAGCCAATGGCCTGTTCCTGGATGTCCTAACGTCGCCACGCGATCCGGAAACCGTGCTGCGCTGGATGAATGAATCTACCGTATTTGGAAGGTTCGTGCCGGACTTCCGGCGCGTGGTCGCACAGATGCAATTCGACATGTACCATCATTACACCGTTGACGAGCATTCGATCAGGGCGATTGGTCTTCTCGCCGAAATTGAACGTGGCGACCTAAAGGCGGACCATCCGCTCTCGACTGCAATCATGCGCCAGATTGTCAGCCGGCGCGTGTTGTTTGTGGCAACGCTCCTCCATGACATCGCCAAAGGCAGGGGTGGCGACCATAGTGTCCTGGGGGCAGAGGTTGCCCAAAACCTGTGCCCCAGGCTGGGCCTGACAGCTGCCGAGACCGAGACTGTGGCGTGGCTGGTTCGCTATCACTTGCTGATGTCGGCAACCGCGTTCAAGCGCGACCTTGCAGACTTCAAGACCATATTGGATTTTGCCAGGCAGTACAGTCCCCGGAACGCTTGAGATTGCTGCTGGTGCTGACGGTCGTCGACATCCGCGCAGTTGGTCCAGGCGTTTGGAATAGCTGGAAGCGCCAGCTGTTGTCGGATCTTTATGAGGCAACCGAGGAGGTCTTGCGCCTTGGCCACAAGCAGCGTGGCCGCGAGGAACGAATTGCTGCCAAGAAGGAAGCGCTTGAAGCCAGGCTGGGCTTGACCAAGACGCAATTTACAGCGCTCGCAAAGCGGCTCCCCGATCCCTATTGGATTGCTGAGCCTGATGATATCATTGAGCGCAATGCACGCCATCTGCTTGCCAATGCCGATACAGAACTGGCTATCGACGCCTGCTATTATCCCGAACGCGGGGCTACATTGGTAACGGTTTATGCAGCTGATCACCCCGGTCTGTTCTACCGCATCGCAGGTGCTATCCATCTGGCCGGCGGCAACATCATTGACGCGCGTATTCACACGAGTAGCGATGGCATGGCTGTCGACAATTTTCTCGTGCAGGATCCGATTGGCAGGCCGTTCAAGGAACAAAGCCAGCTCAGCCGGCTGTCGCGCAGTATCGAAGAGGCGCTTGCCAACCGGGCCAAGCTGATGACGCAACTCGATGCCAAGCCGAAGGCACTGCGCCGGGCCGATGCATTCAAGATCGCGCCTTCTGTCTTTATCGAGAACCAGGCCTCCAACCGTTTCACTGTGATCGAAGTAAATGCACTCGACCGGCCGGCGCTGCTCAACAATCTGGCCCAGGCATTGTTCGAATCCAAGGTGACACTGCACAGCGCTCACATCGCTACTTATGGCGAACGCGCCGTCGATACCTTTTATGTCACTGATTTATTTGGCGGAAAGATTGAGAACAAGGCTCGCCTCAAGTCGCTGGAGGCCAATCTCGTCGATGCGGCCGC
>JBATDO010000445.1:0-3636 GCA_049663505.1 Sphingorhabdus sp. | reverse complement strand
ATAGTGTCTGCCTGGCCAAAGCTCTTACTGTAGCCGCTGTCATCGTAATCATAGCAGGGATCTTCGTTATGGCGGCCCGGACCTTTGTCCCCGAAGATCACGTCATTGCCGCTGCCAGCATCCACGAAGTCCGCTCCATTAGTGTTGGTGCCGGCGTCTATGTAGTCGTCGTCAGCGCCACCATAGATTACGTCCGAACCATCACCGCCCAACAGGTTATCGTTGCCGGCGCCCCCAAATATTAGGTCAGTGCCCGCGTTGCCATCAATGTGGTCGTCACCCGACTCGCCGAGCAAAGTGTCGTGATCGAGACCGCCATCGATCCAGTCATGTCCGGCGCCGCCCAAGATAGTGTCTACGCCGGGCCCGCCGAACAAAGTGTCGTTACCGCTGCCTCCGTCGATAAAGTCTTTCCCAGGGCCGCCATCGATAAAGTCGTTGCCTCCCATGCCCAGGAGCGTGTCACTGCCTGAGCCACCATACAGGCCGTTGCCTTGGCTGTTGCCGATGATCGTATTGTTACCCCCAAGACCGAAGGCGCTGATCTCCCACGGCCCCATTTGATGAAAACCACTACCGATCCACGCTGGTCCAAAAATCGGGCTCCCAGGTCGGGTCGGTGCATTTGAAGCAGCGATGCAGGGGCTTTCAAAACAAGACATTTGACATCCTTTCCAGAAGCATTCGCTTCCATACCAGACTCTTAGTTCAACAAGGTTTTTGCTCTGCGACGGCTTCGTGCAGCATCGCCATCAAGATTTGCTGTTGATTCGAGTAAGTCAACGCCAACGCTATGCAATGTTGGAATTCGCGTCACTTAGGACTGTTACTTAAGCGATTTGGTCCGGCAATATCTGCCTGGCGCGCTGTCAAAGCTAGTGCACCGGATGACGATAGGCGTTAATCCAGCTAAATCAGCGAATGCCTCTTCCCCGAACCACGCCTTCGCGGGATCAGACTAGCAACTTATTATGCGCCACAAAGATCGAACGGACATCCTCATCGGTGAAGCTAAAAGCGTCACCAATCCAATTTTCTCCATCCATCTATCTCGCATTGCTAGCGTTAAGTCGCTTAGTCAGATCATGGCTTGTACAAAGAGTTATGTGAGACATCACACGCGGGGCACCGCAGAAATGCGTCGACCAGAACCGGATGCTAAAAGTATCTATATCATTGATTTAATTTATCTAATCCTTAACGGGGCACCAACGACCCCCTCAAGCCGCAATACTCCTGACCGTATAGGTGAGCCTGGCCCCTTTTTCGGTCCGATCTTTGTGAGAAAGACCGCCTAACTGCGTCAAATGCTGCGAGATTGCTCCAATTCGATCACAATTTACTATCGTCCGGAACTTAAAGTTCTACAATCGGGTTACGTTAAAGCCACAAAAGAAAAGCCGCTTATTAGCGCGAAGGGTCCAATATGAGCAAATTCACAGACATTTCTGCATCGAATAGTATTGGCTCGAATTTCGGTTTTCATGAACTGCAAATTTTCTTCGATGCCATGACAGTCGTGACGTTGCGAACTTTGAAAATCGCCTATGGCGGGGACGCCGGGCGCCAAGAGGCAACCTTGATGATGACGGAAAAAATCGAATCTGCGTTTGACCTGACCACGCAAGTGGCGTCAGGAAAGCTTGGCATGACGGGTGAAGAAATTTCAAAAAATGTGCTCAAACATTATGGCAAGAAAATCCGCGCGAACAAAAAAAGACTGCTGGCTCGACAGCACGGTTAAGCCTTGTTTGATCGCTTCGACTGTCTGGTCGCGTGGCCCAACACCGATGTGACCACGTAGCTGGTCGCTCGACCGGAACGGGATGCACATAAACGCAACCTGTTCGACGTTCAGTTCGATCGCCTCCACTGGCCACCATTGCGTTGATGCAAAACCAGACCGGCTTTTTTCGCAACGCAGGCGGATGACATTAGAATTGACGTTCCTGAACAAGCGACGAGAATAGGTTCAGACAGGCAAGGACGTGGTAATCTTGACCTCTTCTAGGACCGCATATGTGCGCGTTTCCCTGATTCCTGGCAAGGTGACCAATGTATCGCCCAGCAGAATTCTATAGGCGCGCATATCTGCCACGCGGACTTTTAGAAGATAATCGAAGCCTCCCGATACCATATGGCACTCAAGGACCTCAGGCAACGCGCTGACATGGGTTGCAAAGGCCTGGAAAACGTCATCCGTTGTTCGGTCCAGGAGAACCTCTATGAACACGAGCAACGCGCGCCCTATCTTGTCCGGATCGAGAATTGCGGTAAATCCCTTGATTACACCGCTTTCCCGAAGACGCTTCATCCGCTCATGGCACGCCGCGGGCGAGAGCCCACAAGCATTTGCCAGGTCTTGGTTGGTGATACGCCCGTCGTCCTGAAGCGCCCTCAGCAATTTTCTGTCGATTTCGTCCATGGCCGAATAATTATCAGGTTTTGCCGCAAAAAACCAAATAGATTTGCATTTTCTTGCATAAATAACGAAGCACATTCATCCATTCGCCCGCTATCTAAAAGTCGTTGCCTGAGGAGGAAAATGATGCAGAACTGGGATGCACTGGACGCAGATAAGTACCAAGACGAAAACGCAACGGTAACGGCGCTTCTTGCCTCGGCGATCTTGTTGCCTGAACAGCAGGCCTGCATTCAGTCAGAAGCGATAGCACTCATCAAGGCTGTCCGGGAATCTTCCAAAAAAAGTGGCGTCGTCGAGAGTTTCCTCCAGCAGTTTTCCCTTGGTACGACCGAAGGTATTGCACTCATGTGTCTCGCCGAGGCACTCCTGCGCGTGCCCGATGCAGAGACACGCAACAAGCTGATTGCAGAAAAGATCGGGAGTGCAGACTGGTCAGCACATATTGGCCAGTCTGACAGCATGTTCGTGAATGCCTCGACATGGGGGTTGTTGCTGACAGGCAAGATCGTCGATGTCGATGCAGGTATCCGACACAATGGCAGTGGTTATTTCAAGCGCCTGATTGCCAAAGTCGGAGAACCAGTCATCCGCGAGGCAGTCGGCGCTGCGGTGCGCATCATGAGCGAGCAATTCGTGCTCGGGGAGACAATCAATTCGGCCTTGAAACGGGCAAAGCGAGAGGGCACGCTATGTTCCTTTGACATGCTGGGCGAAGGAGCAAGGACATTAGCCGATGCCGAGCGTTACACCGCCATTTATGCAGATGCCATCGATGCAGTTGGTAGCAATACAAGCGAGGCCGGCCCGGAAGCCGGCCACGGCATATCGATCAAGCTTTCTGCACTGTCGCCACGTTTCGAAGCAGTGCAGGAACACAGTGTCTGGACAGATCTCTACCCCCGGATATTATTGCTGGCCCAGCGAGCAAAGAAATTTGATCTGGGGTTTACAATTGATGCAGAAGAGGCGGATCGCACCGTCCTGACCTTAAAGCTGCTGGACCGGCTGGCACACGAAAAATCGCTGGATAACTGGCAAGGGTTGGGCGTGGTTGTCCAAGCTTATCAAAAGCGCGCGCCCCTTGTTATATCGGCGATTGAAGCGCTGGCGCGCGAGAGTGGCCGTCGGATCATGGTGAGGCTGGTGAAGGGAGCCTATTGGGATTCCGAGATCAAAAGAGCGCAAATTGCGGGGCGACCAGACTATCCGGT
>JBATDO010000444.1:0-8837 GCA_049663505.1 Sphingorhabdus sp. | reverse complement strand
GCGGTGGCCCGCGCATGATGGGTGGCGGAGGTGGCTTTGGTCCTGGCGGCGGAATGCCCAGTCGCTGGAATATCGCTCTATATCACACCTACCGCATCCAAGAGGAAATTTTGATCGGGCCGGGCGTACCTGTACTGGATCTGTTAAATGGCTCAGCAACCAGCAGCAATGGCGGTGCTGCACGTCATGAGCTTGAGTTGTCTGGTGGTGTGTTCCACAAGGGACTGGGTTTTCGACTGCAAGGCAATTACCGAAGTGCAACAACGGTCAACGGAAACGCCTTGATCGGGAGCGGAGACTTGCAATTCAGTGATCTGGCTACTCTTTCGGCATTCCTTTTCGTTAATCTCGATCAGCAGGAAAAGCTGGTCAAGAACCTCCCATTTCTGAAAGGTAGCCGGATAACGTTGCGTGTGGACAACGTGCTCAACGATATCATCGACGTTCGTGATGAGAGTGGCCTTGTGCCGCTTGGATATCAGTCCGGATATCTCGACCCGCGCGGGCGAGTCTTCGAGTTGAGTATTAGAAAACGCTTCTAGTGAGTTTGCGAATCCCCCGCCAGGCGTAGGCCTTGGCCATGTTTTGCGCGGGGAAGCGGCCCGGCGCGCTCGGCCGAATCCCAAACTTGCGAAGAAAGGCGTTGAACGCGCGGGCATCGGCCTCTGCAAAACTCCAGTCGGATCGCCACGTAATCGAGAGCGATATCGACACCTCAGATCCATTTTTTACATGGTGCGGAGCCATCACGGGAACGAACAGCGCCTCGCCCGGCGCTAGGGACCAGGCGGTACCTCCAGAAGCAAGCCCGTCGCGCCAAGCGAGGTTACGATGACCTCCTGTATGATAGCATACATGCGTTTCATCTGGCGCGTATAAGCTATCGCCAGCAGGGAACTGGGTCATGACCTTTGAGCCGCGGATCTGAAGCAGAATATTGTGCTCTGGATCGAAATGATAGGGAGTGACTGCATTGGGGCTCGATACGAATATATACCCTTGAGGCCGCAACATTCGTCCGGTCTTTGCTTCGATATGGGGCTTCAGTTCGGCCAGCAGGCCAAGCAAGAGTGCTTCGTAGAAATTGTGCTGTTCAATGTTTTTCAGGACAGCCCAGCTGCCGCTTGTTTGGGCTGACCTGATCGTTTCTCCAATGCTCAGTCCATTGGCGGGAACTGCAGCAGGATCGATGCCCACGGGAAGATCACCCTTGTTGTACTCGACAGATGTGGCAGGCATCGTTTCTGCCAGATCAGCAAGGGCATCGATCGTGAGCAACCGATGTTCATGTAACGCATGATTGAGCTTATGCGGTATCTCTGGATAATATTCAGCGAACTGCAACCGCGTTGCAGCATCGAAAATGGCGGTCATTCAACGCCCCCTGTTTCTGCCATCTGGGTTTGGACATCTGGTTTATGAAGTGGATTGCGTGCCAATTCTGCTTTCAGCAGTGCGGCGAATATCCCACGGCGTCCGTGACCGCCAACGGCAACTGAATAGCGCCCGATTGCACGTCTTCCTGTCCAAAGGCTGTCAATCATGGGGTGCCCTTCGGCAGCACAGCTGTCACACCAGGAAACTTCACCGCGATCAAGCAGAGCGAGATTTTCGATCTGCAACAATACCCCGGGAGAGAATCGTGCAAAATCCTCGTCAAAAGCCGTCTTGAACGAGAAACAACCAGGGCCCGAAATAAAATTCACCAGCATGGCAAGTGGTTTGCCATCAAGGCGCAAGTCAAGTCGTTCAAGCTTGCCCCGTTGGGAGGCTCCAATCAACGCCTTGTTGAACAGCATTCGCGTATCAGATGCACAATCAAGGGCAGAACCGTTCAAACCCTTCCAACCGGCTCTTTCCAGTTTGAGAAACTCCATCGTCCATCCGGCTAACCCGCTTTCGTCGGTATGACGCATGAAGCTCAGGGATCCCTCTTCAGCGAGCCGGCTCCTTTGACGGCGAAGCTCTTTGCGTTTCTTGGCGCGGACTGCACTCTCCAGATAGGCATCTGCCGTCATATCACCTGTCAAAAGTGCACGTTGATGCTGATGGACAAGTCCGGAGCGCCTGTTTTGCGATATGCATGTCTGCGAAAGCGCAGTCGCAACAATGCCATCGACCGTCAGGCCATTGAAATGGGCAAACAGTGCCTGACCGGGACTGTCGTCAAGAAGAGCGAGCAGTACACGCCAGAAGCAATGCTCAAACCCACTTCTGACCAGCGGCGTTCCGAGAAACGCGTTGTGGTGAAGCCAGTTTTGAACATGGGGCACAGGCCATCGTCCGTATTGTGGCTGCGGCGCAATGGGCATCAATCCAACAAGGCACCCTTCGTCCCACAAGGTAAACAATTGCACGCGACCCTTGGGATCGAATTGAGCTAAAGCTGTTCCCAAGAACCAGCTTTCTGCAAATATATTCGGTTCAACACAGCAAGCTGCCAGATCATCCCAAGCAGAGACAAAGGCATCATCCACCTGCACAAGCCAGCTGTCCAGCCTGCCTGTCGGTGAATTCGGTGAATCACCAATATTGATTGCCCTCGTTGCCATGCTGCCCCGGTTTGAATTCTGAACCAGCACAACTCTTAGCAGCGGGCTGCAAATAAAATGCTAACGCCAAGCAAAATGGCCACCCTCTCTTGAAGAAGGTGGCCATTAATCATTCATTTTTGAACAATTTTATTTCGAGGCAATAGTAACCGATACAGGGACAGGCTTGTCAGGATCGGTTGGTACATAAGCTGGATTGAACCGTTCGGCCCACGCTTCTGCTTCCTTAAGCCATTGAATGTGAACATCTTCATATGGAAGGTTATGAGTGCCTTTTGGTTGCTCCACATAACGGAAATCAACGCCTTCCTTCTTTCCGGATCCCTTGAGACGCGCGACGAGGGTGCGTGACTGTTCAATTGGAATACGTGCATCTCTCAAGCCGGCCACTATCAGAATTGGCGACCAAGGGCCGTCAGTGTTGCGTGCTGAAGAAATGGCAATGAGATTGTCGGAGGTGGCCTGGTAGTTGGCGCCGAAATCGCCAAATGCCCGGGTATCATAGGCCTTCATCATTGGAAAATCATACACGCCAGCACCGGCTATCGCACACTTCCACTTGTCAGCGTCGCGCTGGGCGCCACGGGCTGTTGCGTATCCACCATATGACCATCCCATGATGCAGGCTCTTTTGGGATCAACCAGTCCTGATTGCCCGAACCAGGTGAGGACATCATTGAGATCGTCCTGCATCCGAACGCCATAGCCATTTGGCTTTCGACCTTCCTTCACAAATTCCTTTCCATACCCTCCCGATCCACGGTAATTTGGCTGAATAACGACATAACCGAGTTCTGCCATTGCCTGATGCCAAGGGAAAAAGCCGAATTCTTCCTTGTCGCGAACACCAAATGGACCACCGTGAGGCATAACGATTACCGGGAGATTTTTGCGGTGCGGTCGGTGCCGTGGATAGGTCACAACTGCTTCGATTTCCATGCCATCAGAAGCCTTGTAGCGAACCGAATCCATGGGATTCATATCTTGGTCCTTCAGGATCGGATGGAACCATCCCAAGAGGTTCATGCTTCCTGATTCAGTGTCGAAGAGATAATATCCACCAGGCTGACTTGGCTTTGCGACGAAAACGACGATGCGAGTGTCACCGTCGTTGGTCGATTCAATGGAAGCATTGCCTTTGCCGAACTCGGCATCGAGCACGCTCTGGATCTCCGCCAGACGGCCATCGAACCATTTATACCTGTCTTTTGACGAGGTATAGGCCACGCCTGCAATGTCGTTTCGTGCCTCGTTAGGAATGATTTGGCTGACGTCATACCCTTTGACGCCGAACACTGGTTCACCGATGATCTGCATGGTCTTCACATTCACCTTGTAGACCTTGCGGAACCCGTCCTTGTTACTCGTCGCATAAGCCATGTCTGGCTCATCCAAGAATACCGATGGAACAATCTGGGCACCGGTAAATGTCTTGTCTGCTGCATTTGACACCGTTTTCATAGTGCCCGATGCGTCGGATCGATACATCAATCGATCTTTGCCGCTGTCGCCGTCACCACCCAATGCAGCGCGAACCACGCCCTTGCCGTCGACAATCCAGCCGTTATCTGCTGCAACATTAGGGCGCATGACAACTCTGACCTTACCGGTACGAACATCAACCTCGGCGATTTCAGGCAAATTCTCCTGGCCGCTATTTTTCATCGACGTACGTTCGATGAGAATTTTCTCGTTTTCGTCGTCGATAAATTCGATCGATCCTCCATTCCCACCTGCGCCATCCCACGCGAGTGGTGTCAATTTCTTGGTTTCCAGGTCATATGCAACCAAACGGACGACGTCGCCGCGCTGCCCAAAAAATATTTCCCGTGACGCAACGGTCATGACAATCGTGCGGTTGCCGACCCAACGCCAGCTTCCCATTGTTCTATCGCCAGCCTCGCGATACTCTTCTGCCTGTGCGAAAAATACAGGCGGCGAACCGGGCTTCGTCACATCGATATAGCCCAGATTGTCAACGCCGTTCTTGCTCATCATGACCGCCACTTTGGTGCCATCAGGCGATATCGCCGGGTCGCGCATGAACGGCCGCTTGCCAAATACAGCCGTGTCGGCGCGCCCGTTAGGCGCGGTTACGACGATGTCAGTCCTGCGTGCTTCAGTCTCAAGCTTGCTGGCTGAAGAAGCCGCCATCGAAGAGCTGTCGCCAGCTGCATGTGCCGCGCCTGCAATCAACGCCATGTGCGAGACTGCTCCGGCAACCAATGCCACCAATATCTTATTTTTCACGAAACGTTGCTCCCCAGCATATATATGGACGAGTTGACTATATATCCGCGCTTAAACAACGCAATACGGGTGATTGGCGTAAAATGCTGTTTTCGACGAACCGCATCGGAATGTGCCTAACAAAAATCCCGCCGGAATTGCGTCCGGCGGGATTTTTTTGCGTTTTGGTTAAACCAAGAACTTACATGCCGTTGGCAAGAGCTGCCAGGAGCAAGAGCGCAACAATGTTCGTGATCTTGATCATCGGGTTCACAGCGGGTCCTGCTGTGTCCTTGTAAGGATCACCAACAGTGTCGCCCGTGACAGCCGCCTTGTGAGCTTCAGATCCCTTGCCGCCGTGGTTGCCGTCCTCGATATATTTCTTGGCATTGTCCCATGCACCGCCGCCCGATGTCATCGAGATAGCAACGAACAGACCGCCAACGATAACGCCAAGAAGCAATGCACCTAGTGCCGCAAATCCCTGCGCAGGCCCGGCGACCCAGCTGATCACAAAATAGACCGCGATGGGCGCCAGCACTGGCAAGAGCGACGGAACTATCATTTCACGGATCGCCGCTTTGGTGACGAGGTCAACAGTACGTGCATAGTCAGGCTTCGACGTGCCATCCATGATCCCCGGATTGCTGGCGAACTGGTCACGTACGTCCTTGACCACCTCTCCTGCAGCCTTGCCCACTGCCGTCATGCCCATCGCTCCGAAGAGGTAGGGCAGCAATGCTCCAAGCAGCAGACCCACGATTACATATGGGTTCATGAGCGTGAAATCGACGCCGCCTTCTGCAAGGCCGAGCTTTTCGGAGTAGAACGCAAGGTCTGAAGTGTAAGCGCCAAATAGCACGAGCGCTGCCAATGCCGCCGATCCGATTGCGTACCCCTTGGTTACTGCCTTTGTCGTATTGCCCACAGCATCAAGTGCATCGGTCTTTTCACGAACCGACTTATCCATCTCCGCCATTTCGGCAATGCCGCCAGCATTGTCTGTTACCGGGCCATAAGCATCAAGTGCCACCACCATACCAGCCAAGGCAAGCATGGATGTTGCAGCAAAGGCAATTCCGATCAGACCTGCCAATTGAAAGGCAACAATAATGCCTACGCAGATCACCAAAGTTGGCAATGCAGTCGATTCAAGGCTGATTGCCAGGCCTTGAATGACGTTGGTGCCGTGGCCAGTTTCCGATGCCTTGGCAATCGATCGTACTGGACGGTAGTTGGTTCCGGTATAATATTCGGTAATCCAGACCAGAAGACCGGTAACGGCCAGGCCAACCATCATCGAGTAGAACAAGGTCCAGCCGGTAAAGCCTCCGACACCAGCCGCATCTGCGCCGATGATTGCATTCATGTCCTGCCCGAGAACGCGCCAGGTTACATAACCGATTGCCGGGATCGACGACAGCGCTGTGACGAGGAAACCCTTGTACATGGCGCCCATGATGTTGGTGCCACCGCCCAAACGGACGAAGAAGGTCCCCAGGATCGAGGTCAGGATGCAGATCCCGCCAACAACCAGCGGCAAAGACATCAGGTTGAGCAGCTCGGCTGCAGGCATCGTCGATGGCATAAGCAGTGCGAGCAAAACCATTGTCGCACCGATTGTGACGACATAGGTTTCGAACAAGTCAGCCGCCATACCCGCGCAGTCTCCGACATTGTCACCGACATTGTCAGCAATAACGGCAGGATTGCGAGGATCGTCTTCGGGAATGTTTGCTTCGACCTTTCCGACGAGATCAGCGCCGACGTCTGCAGCCTTGGTAAAGATGCCGCCTCCAAGACGCGCAAAAATCGAGATCAGCGACGCACCAAATGCCAAGGCGACAAGGCCATCAATGACTTCGCGGCTGTTTGGCGCATGCATCGCCACTTCGGTCAGGTAATAAAAGAAACCGGCGATTGCCAGAAGTGCAAGACCCGCCACAAGCATACCGGTAATCGCACCGGCATTAAATGCCATGGTCAGGCCCTTTTGCAGGCTTTCGCTCGCCGCCTGCGCAGTACGGACATTGGCCCGCACCGAGATGTTCATCCCGATGAAACCGGTTGCACCCGACAATATCGCACCAAGCAGGAAACCGACCGCCGAGAGATATCCAAGGAACAAGCCAACCAAAACCGCGACAACGATTCCGACAACCGCAATAGTGCGGTATTGGCGAGTCAGATAGGCGCCAGCGCCCTCCTGGATTGCAGCTGCAATTTCTTGCATCCGCGCTGTGCCAGCAGATGCAGCGAGCACCGACCGGCTTGTTATGATGCCATAGGCCACGGCAACAAAGCCGCAGATTATGGCGATAATTGACAAAGACATGAAATGTCCCCTCCCCATTGTTCTCTGTTAAAGAAACTCTCCAAACCCACCAGAAACGGCGAGCAAGCTGACAGGCTATAGGGTGGGTTTACAGTCTTGCGCAACCCCAAAAAGGTCGCGTTTTAGCGCCTTTGATCAAGAGTGTTCATAGCCAAGCGATGCGGGCAGTTCGACAGGAACATTGTCGAGGTGAACCGATAAACCCGAGCCAACGGAAAACGACCCCACTGCCTTTACCGGGACTGGCCATTTCGTTTCGGCTGCACCTGCAAATAGCAGTTGATAGTCATCTCCCCAGCTTGCAGCGCGCAGACGGCTTTCCAAGCCATCCCCGCAAATACTGCAATATTCAGATGACAAGGGAATGGCTGAAAGATCGATAGCAATCGCCAACTGGCTTGCCCTGGCCATGCGCTGCGCATCAAGCAGCAGACCGTCTGAGACATCCATCATAGCACTGACAATCGGAGCGAGAGCTCGCCCCTCGTGCACAAGCGGCGTCGGGCGACTGTAAGCGGCAATGAGCGTTTCCGGCCCAGCTTTGCCTGCTTCGAGCAAATCAAAGCCTGCCGCCGCATCACCCAAAACGCCTGTTACAAAAAGCAGGTCTCCCGCCTGGGCGCCGCTACGAGCAGGCACGATATCGCAAGTGGCCCGACCAATTGCCGTGAGACCCAGATTTCGCACTCCAGTGCCCCCGACGGTATCACCGCCCAGCAATGGCACATCGAAATGCCCGAGGGCCTTTGCAAGGCCTTCAGCAAATGCGCGGTCCCACGCTTCATCCCCGAGTGCAAAGCCAAGCAGGACGCCCAGGGGCGATGCCCCTTTTGCAGCAAGATCCGAGAGGTTCACCGCGACAAGCTTCCAAGCAACGTCGAATGGACTGGCGTCACAGCGCCAATGCACGCCTTCAACCATCATGTCGTGCGTCAGCACTAATGCGTCCTGGCCGATCTGCAATACTGCCGCGTCATCGGACAATTGACGCGCTGCGGGATCGACCGCTATCGCACGCATCAGATCGATAAACTGGGATTCGCGGCTCATCGCCACGTCCTATTGAGTTCTGTCTTGCTTGGCTATCCTCTCCGCGAATGAAACTCACAGCCTGCCTCGCCTTGCTCCTGGTCGAACGGGCTGAGGACATCATCTGGCTGGACAATGTCCAACTTTGATGCTGGCAAATCATGCTGTGGTGCCTTGCCAATATGGGGCTAGGTTCGCAGAGCCAAACAGTTCAGCCGTTCGTTTGCCGGCATGGGACATAATGCATGCGCAAAACAGGAACGGGTAGATGTCCCAATGATTTTGGAAGACCGATCTAACTAGGACCGCTTTGCCTTGGCCACTGCGTCAAGCAACCCGTTGACGAACTTTGCATCTTTGCTGTCAAAAAATGCATGGGCTACATCCATATATTCATTGATTACCGTCCCGGTGGGAACGTCAGGGCGCGCAATGAGTTCATAGGTGCCTGCGCGCAAAATCTGCAACATTGTCTTGTCGAGCCTGCCGATCTTCCATTGCTCGCCCAGATTAGCCTCAATCAGCGAATCGATGTCTTCTCGGCGTCCATCGGTTCCGACAACGACATCGTCAAAGAAGTCGATATCGGCTTCGATATACTGTGCATCCTCGATTTCCTTGCCCAGTCGGTGCTCGTGAAACTGGCCCAGCAGTCGCGCCAGACCAATTTCTTCCATGTCCATCTGGTAGAG
>JBATDO010000443.1:0-3843 GCA_049663505.1 Sphingorhabdus sp. | reverse complement strand
CACTGCCCCAATAAGTACCAATACCGCCACCGCGCGACGCGAGCCAGACATTCTCGTTCCATGTGTTGACGATGCCTTCCAGGCTGTCATCAACACTGTTCAGATAGCAGCTTATCGGCAGGCCCCGGCCAGTCCCACCGTTCGAGAGGACTGGAGTCGCCGGCATGAACCAGAGCTTTGAAATATAATCGTAGAGACGCTGGGCATGGTCCTGGTCGTCTGCATAAGCAGCCGCAACCCGAGCAAAAAGGTCCTGGTAATTTTCGCCTGGCAGCAGGTAGCGATCCTGCAATGTGTCCTTGCCGAACTCCGTCAGCAATGCATCGCGGGTGCCGTCAGTGACGATGTCGAAACGGCGCACGTCAACTGTCTTGCTGTCACTCTCGGCCTTTTCATAGGCCTCGTCGGTGTTGGTTGCAGCTTTTGCATCCAACTTTCTTACCGCTTCAGTCTTCAGCGGCGCATCACCGGAAGATTTTTCCATTACCAATTCAGCTTCCAACACGTCTGACATATTATCCGATCCGGCCCCCCGGCCTGTATCTCTGAAATCCATTTTAGCCCCTACGCTCCTGTTCTTTGGCGAGTCGCCGCAACTCATTTGGCTGCGACGGCCAGCTTCAACGGTTTTGAAGAGATGTTCTCTTCTTGTTCGACTCAAGGGCGCGAAAGGCCCTCTTAGCATTTTTTGGACCTTCCGGGGTGCAAAAAACAACTTGTCCCCAGCTTATCGACGAGAAAAATTCCCCCTACGGCAGAATCATGTTCTGCAGCTTCAAGCACAAGTTATGGTGATGCCCCCTATGGCCAACCGCTACCTATAGTGCCTTATTCATTTTCAGACGCAAGAGGGTAAATCACAAATTTACCATTCAGTTCGTCGCTAATGTGATTCAGTTCGTCGCATCTTTTGGCCTGTTGCAACGCAGCGACGCGTGGAGTTGCTAAGCGTTTTTTAAGGCGCAAGATAGAAAATTGGCAGTTCAAAATATTTCTGGGGAGCGTGCCATTTCGAGGTGCGGCAATCATCATATGGGGTGTTACTCGGCTTGCCTAAACACAAAGACCACTGCATCTTGATAAAGGACAGGGTGCAAGGAAGGGGCAATATGAATCGGCTTTGGGCGATGGCCATGATGGCGGTGCTATTTTGTTGGACAGGCTCTGCTGATGCCAGTGCTGATTCTACCTGCTATCCGAAGTGGAAGGTCAAACATACCGACCTGACCGGATGCAGCAGTATGGCAATACTCAGTCCCGGCAATGATAGCAGGGTCAACCTCTTGATGCTCCTGCAAGACCGTCATGAAAAAGTGGGGCCTGCCGGCCGATATGGTTATGACATACCCGAACGCCGTGGTGACGCCGAACCCTTTGGCTATTCCGTCTTTGCAACAGCACTTGCCCCTCCCGCCACAGGGACGGAAAATGAGGAGGCAGCAAGTTTCCCTTGGGGCACCCGCTGCATGAGCAACATGGCAGCCAGCGCAGATTTTCTCACCGAACTGGCAAGGGCGAAGAAAATCTCAATCGATGAACGCGCAACATTGGCGGCCGTAAGGACTATGCTCAATCCCCAATGCATCGAAGGCGACCTGGCGGCAGGATTGGTTCGGCAAGGATTAAGCCTTGTCAAATCGAAGCAGGGCTTGGCCTTTGCTCGATACCTCATCGGCGCAGCTGCCTTTTACGACGGGGAATTTGCCGGTGCAAAGGACAGTTTTTCCGATATTGGCAAGAGTGGCTCGCCCTGGCTAAGCGAGGCGGCATCTTACATGCTGGGACGCGTGGCGCTAAATGCCGCAATGGCAGGGGCATTTGACGAATATGGTTCGCTTGTCACCGGGACTGCACGAAGCGATGTCCTCAATGATGCCGAAGCGGGTTTCCGTGGGTATCTGGCTGCTTATCCCAACGGCCGATATGCTCCGTCGGCGCGTGGACTGTTGAGGCGGGTCTATTGGCTTGGCAAGCAGCACGATCGGTTGCTGGCGGAGTATGTTGCGCAGTTTGCCCAGAAGGATGCGACAAAGCGCAACATGTCCCTGCCCGATCTGGTGCAGGAATTCGACATCAAGCTATTGAGCGAATTGAAGCCGGAGGAGGTGAGTGACCCGATGTTGCTGGCGGTGGCCGATCTGCGCGCAATGCGCCACGATGGCGACCCCAAAATTGCAGATTATGACGGACCGCCAATCACGCGTTCTGCACTTGATGAACAACGCGACCGCTTTTCTGGTCATGGAACCTTGTATTCATATGTCATTGCCGTCCACGCGTTTTACGTCGACAATAATCCAGCAGATGTCCTTGCGCTTATCGAGGAAAATCCTGGGGAAACCATTAGCTACTTGGGTTTTAGCCGCCAACTCCTGAGAGCGCTCGCCTCAGACGCCCTGAGCCTGCCTGACACGCGTCAGGCGCTTGTGGGCCTCGTGCAGTCTGCCAAGCTGCCATTCCAGCGCGGTACTGCCGAACTCGCGCTGGCAATGCATGATGAACGTCACAAGAAGGTCGAGGCAGTCTTTGCTATCAATTCGCCGATCGGTGACCCCGATATCCGCGAAATGCTGCTGCGTTATCATGCCGGACCTGCATTGCTGCGGCAACGGCATGCAGATCCAAGGGCTACGCAGCGTGAACGTGACGTTGCGCTTTTCGTGTTGCTATACAAGGACATCACGCGCGGCGCTTACGGCGATTTTCTCCTCGATGTGAAAAAAGTGCCCCGCGACGCACGTCCACAAGCCCCTGATGATTACCAATCTCCTCCCTATACCGATGTGGCGCGTTTCCGATGGGCCAGTCCTGGGGAATTTGCCTGCCCAGGCCTGGCTGGCGTGGCATCAACGCTTTCAGTCAAACCAAATGATCCCCACGGGATCCTGTGTCTTGGTGAGTTCATCAGGATGAACGGATTTGATCCCGACTTTTACGGAATCACCCGGTATCTGGATTCGCAGCCTGACAGCAACGAATTGGGGGGCACGCCAACAGCATTTCTCGGTACCCGTTTCTCGCGTTTGGAGGGGTACAAGTCGGTGATGCGCAGTCCGTCATCGCAGGCCAATGACAAGGCTTACGCGCTTTATCGCGCGGTTTACTGTTTTGCACCAAGCGGAAATAATGGATGCGACGAATCCGAAATTCCACAATCGCAACGAAAAGCCTGGTTTCAAAGGCTGAAGACCGAATTTCCGCAATCGCCATGGGCAAAGAGGATCAACTATTATTGGTAGGCCCCTGATCCTTTCGATTGGGCTGGCAGCTCTTCTGCTGGGCGGGTGCCGGGGGGATGGAAGCCGCGTCGATGCGGCCGACTATGATGCCTATTGGCTTTGGGCTGGAGTGAAGTCGCAACCGGTGCTGGATACCGCACGCACGATCTATATATTGGAAGGCGAAATCAGGCGACCAGATGCGCGCCTCGTGAAACTGCGCCCTGCAACGCCAAGCGTTGACCATGCAAAGCTGTGGATTGTTTACCGAGTCGAGACGCTCGAGTGGGGCAGTGATATCACGTCGCGTATTCGTGCTGATATTGCGCGCTGGGAGGCCGCTGGAAACATGGTGGAAGGCATTCAAATTGACTTTGATGCAGCAACAATGGGCCTGGAAGGCTATGCCATGTTTCTCAAGGAGCTGCGTCTCGAATTACCGGCCGAATGCAAGCTCGGTGTGACTGGGCTGCTGGATTGGAGCAGCAATGGTGACAGTGCAGCATTGATCAACTTGTCAACGACGGTCGACGAAATCGTGTTGCAGACCTACCAAGGCACGGAAACGATCAAGGGCTACCAGGGCTATTTGGCCAGCCTTGCCAGATTGAACATGCCCTACAGG
>JBATDO010000442.1:0-7578 GCA_049663505.1 Sphingorhabdus sp. | reverse complement strand
GTGGTAATGCACTAGCCTTCCAAGCTAGCTAGAGGGGTTCGATTCCCCTTACCCGCTCCAATCTTGGATTGGCCCAAGCCCAGCTGATACACTTTGCGACAAAGCAGTAATTGTGCTGACATAGAGCTGCGACATATGCTTCCTATATGTCATTCATCCGGTAAACAGCCGGAATGAAACGCCAAGGAACAATAGCATGAGCAAAACCAAGATTTTTTCGGGCTTGATAGCCATTTCGTTGGCGTCTGCGGCACTTTATGCAGCGCCTTCTCTTAAAGCAGATGCCAACGGTGACAAGGCTGTAAGCAAAAACGAGGCAATGGTCGCGGCGGATGCGCATTTTGCAAAAATGGACGTAAATGCAGACGGCAAGCTGGACCAAAGTGACAGGGTCGCGATGGTTCGCAAGCACTTCGTTGAAATGGATACCGACAAAAGCGGAAGCCTTAATGAAGCAGAGTTTCTGGCAGCGCACCAATCGCGAATGGCACAACGAAACGATCATCGCGAAATGCGTATGGGCAGAGGCCAGCGCGATGGCTCAGAACACCGAGGACGCGGCGCCCATCAAGGTCGTCACGGCGGTGAGCGGGGCGGTATGAAAATGCTGGAAATGGCGGATGGCAATGCTGACATGACGGTTACCAAGACCGAGTTTCGCGCCGCTGCTGAAGCGAGATTCGTAAAGGCTGATACAAACGGTGACGGGACGATCTCTGCCGAAGAGCGCAAATCACAGCGTAAAGGCAATTGGCGCCACCCTGCTGTGCCACTTGCCACTCCTGATGCGGACAAGGAATAACCTCCTTTGCTGGCCCGGTCTTTCCCCCTCCCCTTTTTGACCGTGTCAACCCTTGCTGGGGGCAGTGTAAATGCTGTCCTCAGCCCTTTTTCGCAACCTGCCAAAGCGAATTGCAATGCAATGTTGCGCTTATGAACAAAAAACGTCCTCATCTGCTGCTCGTCGATGACGAGCCATCGATCCGCGATCCACTTGGCAAATATCTGGAACGCCAGGGCTTTCGGGTAACCGAAGCTGGCGATGCGTCGTTGGCGCGTTCGGCATTGCTAGCCTATGACATCGACCTGGTTTTGCTCGATATCATGATGCCTGGCGAAGATGGCTTGAGCTTGTGCCGAAATATTGCGGCCAATAGCGGTCCGCCGGTGATACTCTTGACCGCAAAATCAGAAGAGACTGACCGGATTATTGGCCTTGAAATTGGGGCAGACGACTATGTAGTCAAGCCATTCTCGCCACGTGAGCTCGTAGCGCGGATCAAAGTCGTGCTGCGACGCGCGTCGTCAGGAACAGGCACCAGAGAAAATACTGGCGCGGTATACAGCTTCGCGGGTTGGACGCTCAATATGACGGAACAGACACTTCACGCACCAGACAGTGTGCTTGTGCCATTGTCGTCCGGTGAATATCGAATGCTGGAAGCGTTGGTGACGCGCTCAGGTCAAGTGCTTACGCGCGACCAATTGCTCGATTTAACAAGGGGGCGAGAAGGTGGCCCATTTGATCGAGCGATAGATAACCAAGTCAGCCGCCTTCGGCGCAAGATTGAAATCGATCCAAAGGATCCTCAGCATATCAAAACCATATGGGGCGGAGGATATCGCTTCTCGACGGACGTGAAACGGCTATGAAGACGCATGGCGGCATCCATATATGGCCGCAGAGCCTGTATGGGCAAATCCTGCTGGTCACGGCATCCGCCCTTCTCGTAGCGCAAGGTATCAATGCAGCGTTGTTACTCGCCGGATCGCGCAACCGAGCCATTGCAGAGACGTCGACGATGGTTGTAGGCCGCGTTATCAATCAGATTGAACGTCAAGAGGCATTGGCCATTCCCATCGGTGAACCTGATTGGTGGCAGAGACAGCGGCCTCATTCTGATGAAATACAAAAGCGCCGTGCACCAGCGGTTGCAATTAAGGTCGCAGACAAACCTGCCACGATTGCCGATGCGGATTTGCGCGATGAAATCACGCACCGTGCGCGCGAGTTTCTGAGGCAAGGCGATATTGAGCTTTCTAGTGTTCGCATTTGGACGGTCCCGGTCAACCGGCTACCTGCCGATTTACGCGAGCCGCAACTCCGGCGCTGGCAGATGCAGCGGTTCCGCAACCCCGAAATGCCAGTGCCGGAGTCTGCCGTCCTGTTTTCTGCGCGAATGCCAGATGGGAAATGGATTAATGCTGTAGGTCTCGTGCGTCCAAACGAAAGCGCATCGATTTTTGCACTCCTGCTGCAAACGCTGACATTGTACATCGCAGTGATGATCCCGCTTGCCCTTGTTGTTCGCCGGGTTGCGAAGCCCTTGGGCCGTTTGACAGAACGCGTGCAGCGCGTCGGGTTGGCCAATGAAATCGAACCCATGGCCAGCGAAGGGCCCCACGACGTGCGGCAACTCATCGATGCATTCAATGCAATGCAATCGCGCGTCTCGACATTACTGGGTGAAAAGGATGTAATGCTAGGTGCAATTGGTCATGATCTAAAGACTCCCCTTGCAGCGCTTCGCGTACGCGTCGAGTCTGTCGAAGATGACGAAGAGCGCGAGAAGATGGCTTCCACCATTGATGAGATGGTAAAAATACTGGACGACATTTTGATGCTTGCCCGCCTCGGAAAGTCGGGGGAGGCCATGCAATCTGTTGATATTGGGGCCCTGGCTGAATCAATTGTGGGTGAGTTTGAAAAGGCGACCTTCATCCCCAACGAGTCCCGTCTCGTTGCCCAGATTCGACCCGTTCTCGTTAGACGCGCATTACGCAACCTAGTCAGCAACGCGGTCAACTATGGCAAGACTGCACAGGTTTCGTTGGCTGAATCCCCGGGGAAGCTGATTGTTGAAATCGTGGATCAGGGACCGGGAATTGATCCCACAATGATGGAATCGATGTTTGAACCGTTCAATCGAGCCGAAGCTTCGCGAAGTCGCGCTACAGGTGGGTCGGGACTCGGCCTTACGATTGCGCGGGCGATTGCACGAAGCCACGGAGGCGATATTACTGTGGAAAATCTCAAGCCGCAGGGCATGAAGGCGTCGCTATCTCTCGCTCGCGATGAGAAATAACCGGCCTTCGGGGACGTGGATGTGGGATCGTCCCCGAAGACCGATAGATAAAGCAGCGTCGATGTTCATTCCAGATGGACCAGTATCGCAGCTTGCGCTGCTCAAGGAATGGCAATCAAACCCGCCTGAATGATAAAACGGACGGACAACAAAAAACTTTAACATCGATTTATCGGCCTATGGGCTGGACTTTCCAAGTGCCGCTATTCTGATATTCCGGCTTCACATTAGTCGCCTGCGGGAGACCTCCTCCGACAAAGGCCGATTCACCTCCTCGGCTTTGTGCTTCGCGCGAGTAATCAGGTGCAGGATAGCTTGCAGCGACACGCTGTCGTGCAGTTGTGATTACTGCATAGGCTGGAGACGGGTCGAGCGATCCGGCAATATGTCCAGATGCTGCGGCCTCTTCTTCTGCCTTTAATCGCGCAGCTGCAAATTCCCGCTCATATCTTTTCTGGAGCTGGATTGGGTCTAGGTCATTGGCAAGCGTCGTCCATATGCGCGGCTTTGGTCCCGGAAATGGTTCAATTCCTGCATGACTTCGGAAAAATGCCGATTGACGGCCAGCACTTCCTTTCCAACTGTAGAAGCGATGTGCGCCAATAGTTCCAACAAGGTTCAAACTTGGTGCCCAATAAGGATATACGTAACTGGCATGATAGTGCGTAGCCATTCCCACAGGGACATATACATATCCTGCGAGAGCCTGAACTGCGACGCGTCCGGCTCGCAGCCATGCCGCCCTTGCCGGAATACGTGCCATTGAGCCGTCACAACTATAACTAAATTGGCAGCCCGTCGCGCGTTCGGATCCCTGGTAAATCACTCCGCACACCGAGTTGGGATAAGTCGGGTGGCGCATCCGGTTGAGGATGACCTGGGCCACGGCACGTTGTCCGGCATCCGGTTCATTTGCTGCTTCGTAATAGATTGCGTCGGTAAGGCATTTCAACGCCCTTGCATGCGCATTGCTGCCTGGCCGCATGACAAATGGTCGCGCGCTCCCCAACTCGACTGGATCGACAGGTGAAATCTTGTCATCGATCGGCATATCCCCAGTTATCGCAACAATCGCACTGCGACCCGCATGCGCCTGGAACGGTGGCAGGCTGAAATTTTGGTCGAGGTAGTAAAAGGCCGAACCAGGAAAATTCTCTGCTGGATAGTCAGCCTGCCATTTGAGATTTGAACCAACGTCTGGAGCAGTTGATTGCCCAAATGGTCCGATTTGGGCAACCGAAGGCACGAGGGCCAGCAAAGCGAACGCAATAACCACCAGAATGATTTCACGTGTTCCAATAATCCGGCGACGCACGACTTTGCGCTCGGCCTTAGGCCGGGGCAAGATCGCGTCATTCATTGCTTCGTGGATCATATAACGCTTTGCAAAGGTTAAAGGTCTGATGTTCTGCGAGCTTCGCGATACACCATTGCCCATTGGCCCGCGCGTCCCATTTTGGCCCTGTACCACCGTGGGACGCAGGCACGGCGACGTATTAACTGTCGAATTTTATATCATTTTATGAACTACTTAAAAGAAGCCCTGTCATGACCGCCGCTAGCGAAGCTGCACGGATCACGCGACCTTTTCGCCCCAGGCGTAAAATTGTTCTCCCAGCCCCTTCAAAACTGTCTCCGCTACGAACTTGATCCAACATCATCCCGAATTCGGGTCCATGGATCATATCAGGAGAGTATCGAAGTTTTTCAACGAGGGTTTTGCGAACCTCGGAGCTGATACCGTCTTGCTGAAAAAATGCATCAAGCTGAGCGATTTTTGGCAAATCTGCACAATCGTCAAAAAGGCTCACCTTGCCTGCGTTGCAGCGCTGGTGGTCGTGCCAAGCAATCGCGGCGGCCTTCGCCTGTTCAGAAGCGTGCCTCTTGCTCACTTGGTTGGCTGACCGGCGATATAACAGCAGTCGCTCTGGAAGGTTGGCAATCTGTGTCTGGACCGAAGCACGCAACCAAAGATCATAGTCCTCTGCATGGCGAAAGGCCGCCCGATACCCTCCGAGCTCCCGGACAACGCAAGTACGCATCATTACAGACGGGTGGCAAAGTGGAGGCCCATCGGGAAGCCGGGCCAGTGCCTGATCTGGGGTTAGGGGATAATCTTCACTTGGCCGGATTATTCTGCCGCAAACATCAAGATCGTGGCTATTACTTCCCAATATGCCGATCGAGGGATTTCCATGCAGAAATGCAACCTGGCGAGCAAACCGGGAAGGCATGGCCACATCATCGCAATCCATGCGTGCGAGAAGCGGCGCCCTCGCGGCATCGATCATTTCATTCAGGCTGCCAATCAGCCCCCTGTTTTCCCGTTCAGTCAACTTGATCCGGGAGTCGCATTTCGCCATGTTTTTAAGGACATCGCCACTCCCATCCGTCGATCCGTCATTGACGATGAGAAACTCAAAGTCGGTAAAAGTCTGATCAAGGATGGAACGAACAGCAGGATACAAATGATGAACCCCGTTGAAGACGCTCATTATCACGGATAGGGCAGGTGTGATTGCCATGCGGTGCATATAGAGGCAAATCGTCACGAATTGGTTGCCAAGGAACGGAAATTCTATGCGCATTGCGTTATTTCAACCCGATATCGCGGGAAACGTTGGTGCCGTCTTGCGGACCGCAGCGTGCTTTGGTGTCGCATGCGATATCATCGAGCCGTGCGGATTTGCTTTTTCTGAGCGCGCCCTAAAGCGCGCTGGAATGGATTATGCTGCAAAAGCTGACATGACGCGCCATGCGGATTGGAATTCATTCCTGCAATCAGTTGACAAAGCTCGGATCGTTTTGCTTTCAAGCAAGGCATCAACAGCGCTGCCATCATTTTCATTCCAGCAGGATGACATTTTGCTGATGGGTTCGGAGGGCTGTGGCGCACCCGCCATGGTACATGAACGCGCTGACGTGCGCGTATATATCCCGATGGCGCCTGGGTTCAGATCCCTGAATATTTCGGTGTCGGCTGGTATAGCATTGGCTGAAGGATTAAGACAGACTCATCAATTTCCCGGAGAAGTAGCGTGACCTTGATTCTCAATAACCGCCAACAGTCTGCAAGAGATTGGTTTGAAGACCTTCGAACGCGAATTTGCGACGCGTTCGAAACAATTGAGAAAGAAGCAGGGTCCGACGCGCGCTTTGAGTACATGCCGTGGGACCGTGTGGACCATGATGGGTCACCAGGTGGTGGAGGTGTACGCGGTGTCATGAAAGGCAAAGTCTTCGAAAAGGTCGGGGTCAATGTGTCGACCGTTGGAGGCAGTTTTAATCCAGATTTCGCCCAAAACATACACGGAGCCGCAGAAGATCCGAGCTTCGTTGCAACCGGGATCAGCTTGGTTGCACATATGGCGAATCCCCACGTACCTGCAGTTCACATGAACACGCGGTATCTTGTAACGACCAAGGACTGGTTCGGTGGAGGCGCCGATTTAAATCCGCCGGTACCCTATGAGGAGGACACGGCAGATTTTCATGCACGGCTGCGCGCCGCATGCATGCCTTATGGGCCCGATGTTTATGAACGCTACAAGGCCTGGGCGGACGAATATTTTTGGATCCCGCACCGAAATGTGCATCGAGGAGTTGGAGGAATTTTCTACGACCATCTCGAAAACGAAAACGATACCATGTTTGAACGCAATCTTGCATTCACTCGAGATGTCGGCGAGGCCTTTCTGGACATATTCCCAAGACTCGTGCGCCGGAGGATGGATCAACCCTACACTCCAGACGAGAAGCAATCACAACGTGTTTGGCGAGGGCGCTATGCCGAATTCAATCTTGTATATGATAGGGGCACAACATTTGGTCTCAAAACTGGCGGAAACGTCGATGCAATCTTGATGAGTCTGCCACCTGACGTGGTTTGGGAATAGCATGGGTGTTTGCACGATCGATGATGGCTACATTGGCACGGTCGTCACATCTCTAGAAATGACGAGGCGCCCTGCTCTCCGCGCGACGCCTCAAACAGAATTTCGCCTGCAACGCTGGATCGATCCCGCGCCAGAAAAGTATCGTGCATTGTTCCGACGAATCGGTGAACGCTGGCTGTGGTTTTCGAGACTTGAGCTTCTAGATGCAGCGCTTGTCGAAATTTGCCATGATCCAAAAGTCCGCATCTGGGCGATGGTCGACCGGAGCGGTATTGAGGTCGGGATATTGGAGCTAGATTTTCGCACACCCGGTCATTGCGAGATTGCATTTTTCGGCATGGTACCGGAATTGACCGGTAAGGGACACGGAAAATGGCTGATGGCCATGGCACTTCAAGCGGGATGGGCTGAACCAGGCGTAACTCGCCTTTGGGTGCACACGTGCACACTCGATGGGCCCAGTGCACTCGTGTTCTACATTAAATCAGGTTTCACGCCCTACCAAAGGCAATTCGAAAAATTCCAGGATCCACGACTAACTGGGTTAATTCCACGCGATGTCGCCCCGCAAATACCGATTATTGGTTAGCCATACG